>CAYYHH010000007.1:14347-17291 GCA_964471645.1 uncultured Oscillospiraceae bacterium | reverse complement strand
TGAGCTATGTCGCGAAAATCTCCCTCACCCATTTTCCTGCTGGGCATGGCTATGAATAAACCGCTCTGCCCCTCGATGACTTTTATGTCATGCACTACAAATTCATCGTCAAAAGTCACCGAAACAACAGCACGCATTTTGCCTTCATCGTTGACCTTGCGAATTCTTACGTCGGTTATTCGCATTTGAATACACCACCTCTCTCAAAGTTTCAGTAGATAAATCGGGCTGGGCTCTCGGCGTTTATTGACACAATTATACCTTTAATTACAATTTTTATCAAGTATCAATCAGAATATTTCAAATCATTACAATATTGTTGTTGATATTCAAACCCAATTTAATCAGGGCGCGCGCATGGGGTTGATCATTCAAAATATTGGTGTGAACATTAACAATTCAAAGTGAGTTCCATAATAGACGCGGTGCCGAAATTAATTTAAGAAGAATTACCTGGTAGAATCCAGCGAGAGAATTGTTTCGAGTGAAAGGGGGGGCTACCTGTCGGTGTTTCTGATGACTTCGATCGTCCTGTTTTGTTCATTTACTTCACCCAGGTAAAGCAGAGGATAGTAATCATCGACCACCTTATTTACAGGTTCTACAGCCGCAATGACTACCCCTTTTCCAACCACTTTTACATCAAATTCGGAAAGAACGTCAATTATTCCCTTGATGCTGCCTCCTGCGCGCATGAAGTCATCTATTACAATGGCCTTTTTGCCCGGCTCCACCGCTCGTTTTGCCAATGACAACTTTTGAATCCGATCAGTCGATCCTGAGAAATAATTTATACTCACGGTCGATCCCTCGGAGACACGGCTCTCTCTTCGCACTACTACCAGGGGCAGATTCAACATATGGGCAGTCATAAGTGCTACGGGTATCCCCTTGGTTTCAATAGTTACAACGTAATCGGCACCGGAGCTTTGAAATTTTTCAGCAAACATTTCAGCCGCCTGCCAGATCAGGTGAGAATCGAACATCAAATCTGAAGTATACAGGAATCCACCGCCAAGTATCCTGTTTCCATCTGACAGTTTCTCGCACAGTTCGTTAAGAAGGTTTTCTTCTTGCGATGGGGACACGGATGGCATAAAGCGGATCCCCCCTTTAGCCCCGGCCGAAGTTTCAATAGTGCCTAATTCCATTTCCGCAAGCATTTTTTTTGCTGCCGAAACATCTTCGCTCACCGTTGATTTCGCCGCATTGAACAGTTGGCAGAAATGATTTAAAGAATACACGCGATTGGGATGACCGGAGAGGATTTTTACAATGGCTCCTACCCGTTCTGTTCTCTTCATAACAGGCCTCCTAAAAATATGTCATTAAAACCACTAACTTTGCCGGACCAATTATAATCATAATTTTAATTAACGATAATGTCAAATTATCAATTTGAACTCACATTGTTTTTTGTCAATTTTGCATAATTTGGCGTATGAATAGCATAGGACTATGCTATAATCATTATATCAATTCTTTGGCCGGCACGAGATCGGCCGCGAACGGCGCTGCCACGGCAAAAAATATTTTTAGGAACCCTTTCGGGGAGAGTTGTATTAAAAGCAGAGGAAGCCGAAGCCAGAAGAATTTATCATGAAATGAGTGCGAACCGTTCGAACATTGGGAGGAAATAATGCAAGAGCTTTCGAAATACAGACATATTCACTGCATAGGTATCGGGGGCATCGGTCTTTCCGCAATAGCGGATATTTTTCTTGGGCGAGGCCACTGGGTTTCGGGATCCGACATTAACCCGGGCGATGTGACCGAAAAACTCAAGGCCAAAGGTGCCATGATTTTTACTGATCACGATGAAAGCAATATCCACGGTGCCGACCTTGTGGTCTATTCCGCCGCCGTTTCACCGGATAACCCTGAGCTTTCGGCGGCAAAGCGCAACGATATACCCACTGCTTCAAGGGCCGAAGTACTCGGGGCGCTGATGAAGGAATTCGAAAACAGCATAGCTGTCTCCGGGACTCATGGAAAAACTACCACTACTTCTATGATTTCTTTGATACTGGAGAATGCAGGGTGCGATCCGACGATATTGATCGGGGGAAATCTCCAGGCAATCAATGGCAATGTAAAAGTAGGCAACAGCCCGTTCATAATCACCGAGGCCTGCGAATATATGGACAGTTTCCTGAACCTTCATCCAAGATACAAGATAATTTTGAACATTGATTCCGATCATTTAGATTATTTCAAAGACATCGATCACATTGTCAATTCTTTTGATCGATTTGCCCGCCTTGATCCTGCCGATGGCGTGGTCATTGCCTATTCGGCGAATCCCTTCGTAAGTTCTATCATTAAAGATCTGCCCTGCAAAGTAATCACTTTCGGCCTTAACGCTCAGAGCGACTACTATGCCGAAAATATAAAATTTAATACCTCGGGCATGCCGTCCTTTGATATTTACTATCAAGGCGAAAATCTAGGATTCCTTCAACTTTCTACCCCCGGTGAACACAATATAGTAAATGCTTTAGCTGCCACAGCCTGCTGCCGCGACTTAGGTATAGAGACCGGCCAAATCATTTCGACCCTGTCGAATTTTACCGGGACACAGCGCCGCTTCGATGTTATGGGTGTAACAAAAGGCGGGCTGAGGATAATCGATGATTATGCCCACCACCCCACCGAGATAAAAGCGACACTGGCAGCAGCCATGAACCTTCCCCACAAAAATGTATGGTGTCTTTTTCAACCGCATACCTATACCAGAACCATGGCATTATTCAGTGAGTTTTCACAGGCATTCAAGCTGGCGGACAAAGTTATTCTGGCCGAAATTTACGCAGCCAGAGAAAAGAACATTCATAAAATCAGTTCAAGAGAATTGGCTACCGAAATAAAACGTACCGATCCCGATAAAGAAGTCTACTACTTTGGTTCTTTTGATGAGATTGCCAACTTCGTCCATAACAACGGC
>CAYYHH010000007.1:12750-14337 GCA_964471645.1 uncultured Oscillospiraceae bacterium | reverse complement strand
CCGGTGACCTGGTCATAACCATGGGTGCAGGGGATATTTATAAAGTGGCAGAAATAATACTTAATAAATAGGGCTGGCTCGCAATCAGCGGAATCTGGAGCTCCAATACTCTTGTTCCCAACGTGACTTTTCTTGCTCCTTCATTAATCTGTACTTTGCCTCCCGCTGCATTCTTCTGATTCTGCGGACTTTTATCTGCTGACGTTTGACCAAGACATATGCAATGAGAAGCAACAGTATAACGACTGAAGCGATCAGTATAATGTTCGTTATTCTATCCGCCGTATTGTCATTGATACCTGCGGCCGACATCCATCCCCCTCTGTCTACCTGTTCCGCAGTAACCGCGCTGTATTCACCTATCAGTTCATCCCCGGCAAAAAGTTTCACTGTTCCCGCTTTTTGTCCCGGCTCTACCGGGGCTTCGATGGAATCAAAAAGTTTCACCTCTGTTCTGAGGAGCCCCCTGGAGGCCTCGGCAGGAAGGGTTGCATCAACCTTTTCCGGCAGAATTACCTTGACCTGGTTCACTGACCCTCTGCTGACCTGTATCGTCCCCAGATCCTCACCTGATTTCAAGGCACTGACGGTTTTATAATTAGCAAATCCGTAATCTAACAGTGCGATACAATCCTGAAATCTTCCCATTTCCGTTGTGGCCATGGTCACCGCTATCAGTTCGGTAGATCCCCGCTTTGCACCTGCTACCAGACAACCTCCCGCCCGCCCGGTATATCCGGTCTTTATCCCGGTGATGCCCTCGTATTTACAGCCCCTGATTTCTCCGTTGACGTTAACCTTATGAGCGTTATCGTAAAGCAGGCGATTCGTGTTGTGAAAATAACGAGTATCCTGAAGGTTGGTAGCTTCCATGGTGTATTGATAGGTGGATACATAATGTCTGAACGTTTCATTGGTCATTGCATACTTTGCTATCATTGCCAAATCGTAAGCGGTGGTCAGATGGGCATCGTCATGGAGTCCGTGGGGATTGACAAAGTTCGTATTGATCGCACCCAATTCAGTTGCCTTTTCGTTCATTAATTTTGCAAATTTTTCAACGCTTCCCGATATCTGTTTTGCAAAGGCGTCTGCCGCATCATTGGCCGATTCCAGCATCATCCCATACATAACCTCTTCAACGGTCACATTTTCACCTTCTAAAAGATATATTCTGCTTCCTTCAGTAAATGGGGTTTCCGCATCAATCTCAACCTTGTCTGTCAGTTTAAGATTCTCGAGCGCCAAAATAGCAGTCATAATTTTAGTGGTACTGGCGGGAAAATGCTGATCGTGGCTGTTTTTTTCAAAGAGGATTTTACCTGTAGTGGCATCGATCAATATTGCGCTCTGTCCGGTTATTTCCGGCTTTTCCGTTGTTCCGTAAGCAGGGGACCACAAGCTCAACATCAAAGCAATTGCCAATAAATCCTTCTTATAAAAACCTTGGCGATTTTTACAGAACTCATTAAATTGAGTCCAAATTTTTTTATTAATTCTTATTGTCACTCTAATTTCTTCACCTGATGGGATTTCAGCAATTAATTTATTTGCTTTTGCTTCGCTTCGACTATTTTTTATTATAAA
>CAYYHH010000007.1:0-12740 GCA_964471645.1 uncultured Oscillospiraceae bacterium | reverse complement strand
AAAGCAGCAGCGGTTTTTTTAGTCAATATCATTATAGTCTTTATCATGGGTCGTTTCCTTACTGATTCTCTGTAATGTTTCTTTGTACTGTTTCTATGCTATTTCCTTATTTAATATCGGATTTATTCGCTTCCGATACTCATTTTCTCAGCTTATTTCCTGAATAAATAGTCAGTCAGTTCATAGCCGTTTCCAAAAAAGAGCCCTTTTGTCCCCGAAGATTCTCCATATATCCTCAGCTTATCTTCTTCCTTGGGATCTGAGCTGTCGTAAAGCACAAAAGGCACCGGCTCGCCTAAATGGGTACGGATTCGTATGGGTGTCTGATGATCAGGCAGTATCAAAAATCGATACTCCTCTCCCGTGCCGTTAAGGTAATCTGTCATTGGACCAACGATTTTTTCATCTATATTCTCCAGCGATTCCATCTTGCAGGCAAGATCCCCTTGATGTGAACATTCATCCGGTCCCTCCAGATGTAAAAAGACAAAATCGTATCCCGATTTGAAAGCTTCGATAGCGGCGGCAGTTTTCCCTTCATAATTGGTGTGAATCGTTCCCGTGGCTCCTTCCACAAAAACAGCCGGGAGACCGGCACAGAGACCTATTCCTTTGATCAGATCTACCGCTGAAATGGTTACACCTTTGACTTGATATTTATCGTATATAGGTGTCAGCGCCGGCTTTTTGCCCTGCCCCCAAATCCATATGGAGCTCGCAGGGTTCAGACCCTTTTCCATTCTTGCAACATTTACAGGATGGTCGGACAGCAGTCCATAGCTATGCATCATCATTTTTTTTATAAATTCGGAACCGTTTCCTTTGGGAAGATGATTCCCGACCTTCTGCCCCAAAACATCATGGGGCGGTGTCAGCTCATAATCGGTACTGCCCTCATGGACGATCATAGCGTGGCGATAGCTAAATCCTGTATAAAACTTTATATAATCATCTGCAAAAGCTTCATTTATTAGCTCTATAAGCCCTGCCGCCTCTTCCGTTGTAATATCCCCCGAACTGTGATCGGCAATCATAAGGTCTTCGTAATCGCCGTCGCCCTTAAGAGTCACAAGGTTGCAGCGAAAAGCCACATCGGAATCCGACATCTCAATTCCCATGCTTACCGCCTCCAAAGGAGATCTCCCCGTGTGAAATATTTTCGGATCGTAACCCATAACGGACAGGTTGGCTGCGTCGCTTCCCGGCGCCATGCCTGTGGGTATCGTGCTTACCATGCCTACGGTTCCCCGAGCTGCAAGGGCATTGATATTTTTGAGCTTCGCCGCCTCCAGCGGAGTTTTGCCATTCAGCTCTTCTATCGGCTCATCGCCTGCACCATCTGTAATCAGTATCAGGTATTTCATTTATGTTGCTTCCTCTTCTCTTTTTTATACTTTTATAATAATATGATGTTATCTTTATTATCGGGGAGTCATAACCCCTGATTCGACAATTAACGCTACTCTCAAGTTTAACATATCAGCCCTTATGCGGACAAGGCAAAAAGTCCTAAACATAAAATTGTTCGCAAAAAAACTCTATTGTGATATAATATCTCCATTGCGACCTGAATAAAAACTCAACTCATCGGAGGTTTTAATAATGAGTGCTATAAATAGAATATACAATTTTTCAGCGGGACCTTCTATGCTGCCGCTGTCCGTCCTGGAAAAGGCGGCAGAGGAGATGCTTGATTACCACGGCTGCGGTATGTCCGTAATGGAAATGAGCCATCGTTCACAAGAATTCGAGGCCATTATTCAAACGGCGGAACAAGATTTAAGGGATCTGATGTCGATTCCCGACCGATATAGGGTTTTATTCCTGCAGGGAGGGGGATATCTCCAGTTTTCCATGATTCCCATCAATCTTTTCCGCAAATCGGGCAAGGCTGATTTCGTCATTACCGGCAGCTGGGCTAAAAATGCCGCCAAAGAAGCCGCTAAGTCAGGTAAAGTCAACATCGTGGCCACATCGGAGCCGGACAACTTTACCTACATCCCTGAGTTCGATACTTATAAAGATAAATGTTCCGATGATGCGGATTACTTATATATCACATACAATAATACAATATTTGGTACCAGATACACAAAGCTGCCCGACACGGGAGACGTGCCTCTGGTGGCAGACTTGTCTTCCATGATACTTTCGGAGGAGCTGGATATAAGTAAATTCGGATTGGTATTTGCCGGCGCCCAAAAAAACATAGGCCCTGCAGGAGTTACAATAGTGATCATCCGCGAGGATTTGATCGGCTTTGCACCCGAGGCCACACCCAGTATGTTGAATTACAAGATCCATGCCGATGCCAGATCTTTGTTTAACACTCCGCCGTGTTATTCGATATATATGGCCGGGCTTACCTTTAAATGGATCAAAGAGCAGGGTGGCGTCGCTGCTATGCAGAAAATCAATGAAGAAAAAGCTTCATTGTTATATAAAACGATAGATGAAAGTCAATTGTTCAGATGCCCTGTGGCCCACAAAGACCGCTCGCTGATGAACGCGGTCTTTGTCACCGGCGATGAAGCTTTGGACAAAGAGTTCATCGCCGGGGCCCGGGTTCACGGCCTCGTGAACCTGGGGGGCCACCGGAGCATCGGCGGCATGAGGGCCAGCATCTACAATGCGATGCCGCCGGAAGGCGTAGAGGCACTGGTTGCCTTTATGAAAGATTTTGAAGTCAGACACAGATAAACAAGGAGACATGCAACAAATGTATAGAATAGCAACACTTAACAGAATAGCACAAAAAGGGATATCCTGCTTTCCTGACAACTATGAAATGGTTGAAGATCTGAACGATGCCCACGGCATCCTCGTCAGGAGCCAGGATATGAGATCCATGGAATTTTCGAAAAATCTTCTCGCTATTGCTCGGGCCGGGGCTGGGGTAAACAATATACCGTTAGACATCTGTTCCAAAAGAGGCATTGTGGTCTTCAACACCCCCGGTGCCAATGCCAATGCCGTAAAAGAGCTGGTTCTTACCGGTCTGCTGATGTCCGCCAGAAACCTGACAAACGCCATAGCCTGGACAAAAACTTTATCGGCAACATCAGACATTCCTAAGACGGTGGAAAAGAATAAATCTAAGTTCGCAGGGCATGAGATCAAGGGAAAGACACTGGGCGTCATCGGGCTGGGCTCCATCGGTGTCATGGTCGCAAACGGTGCCGAATGTCTCGGAATGAAGGTGTTGGGATACGACCCCTTTCTATCCATTGCTTCCGCCCACGAACTGTCCCCTTCGGTGCATATAATAGAAGCATTGGACGAATTGCTGCCACAATGTGATTATGTGACCATCCACGTTCCTTTCATGGAAAACACGAAAGAAATGATCAATAAGCAGCGGCTGAAGCTGATGAAAAAAGACGTCTGTCTGCTAAATTTCTCCAGGGATCAAATCGTTAAGGAATATGACGTGGTCGAGGCCATAGACAGGGGCTTTATACGGACCTATGTAACGGATTTCCCAAATGAGAACTACCTGGGGCGGGAACAGATAATCTGCATCCCTCACCTGGGGGCCTCTACCCATGAGTCCGAGGAAAACTGCGCAGTTATGGCAGCCGAAGAACTCATCGATTATCTGGAAAACGGCAACATCAGAAATTCCGTCAACTTCCCCTCATGCAGCCTGGGGCTTTGCACCACCAAAGCCCGCCTTGTGGTGTTGAACAAAAACATCCCTTCAATGCTGGGAAGAATCACCGGAGTCCTCGCGGACATGAACGCAAATATAAGTGATCTTATAAACAGAAGCAAAGGTGATTACGCTGTAACATTGGTGGATCTGGACACTGACGTAGATGAGGCCGAACTTAAAAAAGCCCTCGACTTCGAGGGGATAATAGCTGTGCGGATAATTTAAAACCTGCTACTCGCAGGTTTCCATAAGGGCTGCATTGAAAACGATTCCCACCACCAGCACGTATCCCAGAATATAGAACCAGAACAAAAGGCCTATCACTGTGGCAAGCCCTCCGTAAAACAAGTCGTAATTGGAGAAACCCGAAGTATAAATCGAATACACCCATGTGACGATCAACATCCCGGCCGATGCCAACAGGCTTCCCGGGATGATTTTTTTTACGGGCAACCTTTTGCTGGGCAATATATAATTGATAAAGGTAATACCGAAAATGTACAAGGCTATGCCGAAAGGCCAGCGCAATGCGTACCACAGCTCATTGAACCGGAAGGGCAATAGGAGAATTTTTTCGGCGTACAGACCAATCACATTGATGATAGGTTCCCCATAAACCAAAATGGTTAAACTGAAAACAAGAAGTAAAACGGTTATCACCACTGTGATCATGGCCCTTAGCCGCTCTCTGATAAAACCTTTTCCCGTATTCAAGCCGGTATAGGTGTAATTTGCGATTCTGATCATCGAGAATTGAGCCTTTGAAGCTGACCAGAGTGCAAAAATCAGGAAAAGTACACTGATTGTGCCTGAAGGTTTATAGCTGATATATTCTTTCAAAGAGTCGGCCACTTCTTCAGAAACATACTGGCTCAAAAGGCCCTGCAATACGTCTAAAGACAACGAAAAGAACCCCATCAGTTCTCCCATGATTATAAATAAAGGTACCATTGACATCAGAAAAAAGAAGGCCAGCTCTGCAGCAACCCCCTGGTAATAAGGCTTTGTCATCCTCGTTATCACATTGATTGCGATCAGTTTCGCTCTTTTTTTACACATGCCGCCCACTCAGTTCACATTACGGCTCACATAAATGCCATCCGGTTATGTCGATTGCGGATTTTCTCTCTGTTTCAGCCTTTCCCTCAATATATTTAATGCCCGGGCCCTGTGGCTGATTCGATTCTTAAGCTCCGGCCCCAACTGCCCGAAGCTTTCCTTGTATCCTTCCGGCGCAAACAGCGGGTCATATCCAAAACCATTTTCACCGGCCATATTAAACAGTATATGCCCGGAGCATTCTCCTCTTGCAACGACAATGTCACCTTCGGAAAAAACAAGGGTTATAACGGAAACAAACTTACCTGTTCTTTTTTCAAAAGGGACGTCGGCAAGAAGTTCCAGCAACCTTTCATTGTTCTTTGTATCATTGCCTTCCTCCCCGGCGAATCTGGCCGAATATACACCCGGGGCGCCGTCCAGAAAATCCACCATCAATCCCGAGTCATCGGCAATCGTTGGCAAACCACACGCTTTGTGTATTTCCATCGCCTTTTTTAAAGAGTTTTCCTCAAAGGTGTCTCCGTCTTCCTCTATGTCAAAATCGGGAACACCTGCTTCCTTTCTGGATATGATTTTTAATTCGAAAGGAGCCGTAATTGCATGGATCTCCCTGATCTTGTTTTCGTTGTGGGTAGCCGCGACTATTATCATAAAAATATCCTCTTTTTAGTTCTTGTTTTTTACAGACCGGTATAATGTCTTCTTTTGGAAGTTGCATCCTGAGGTTCAGACAAGTAATCTGCCCGGTTAATTTGAAGGCTGAACTACTCCTGACAATGCATCACATCTATGATATTGAACCCCTTTTCTTTCAGGTTTTCCTCTATCTCTTCGGTTTTTACCGCGTTGGTCCTTATTACCACATCACTGCGTCCCCCGCTGCCCCTATAAGCAACTATATGTGTAATATTGGCGTTTTGGGAATTAAAAATTTCGCCTATGGAAGCTAAAGCCCCCGGTACATCCGCCGCATCGACGGCTATCCGACTTCCGCCGTTTCTAAAGCCCAGCAAATCGATAAAAGCATCGAAAATATCGCTTTCTGTTATAATGCCCACCAGCTTGCCATCTTTTACAACGGCAAGGGTCCCAACCTTGTTATCCCTCATCAGCAGGGCCGCTTCCTCGAGTAAATCATCAGGCCCCACACTGATGACCTCTTTGCTCATGGCGTCTCTCACCCTCGTCTTTGACAAAAGGTAGTTGAGCTCATATATGCTCAGTGTTGTAGCTTTAGTAGGAGAAACTTTCTGAATATCAGAATTTGTCAGCATGCCCACGACTTTTTCACCTTGAACCACCGGCACTCTTTTAAGATTTTTATCCCGCATCAGTTCAATTACTTCATTTATCGGCGCATCCGCTTCGATGGTGTAGGGATTGGCTGTCATTCTGCTTTTAACATACATAGAGACCCCTCCTTTTATTCTCCGCCCAGATAGGCTTTCTGAATCCTGTCGCTCTTTGACAGTTCTTCACCGGTTCCGCTCAGCACAATGGAACCTGTCTCCAATACGTAGGCCCTGTGGGCTATGGACAGTGCCATGCTGGCATTTTGCTCCACCAGCAATACAGTAGTTCCTACGCTGTTGATGTTTTTGATTATCTCAAATATCTCCCTTACCAAGAGGGGTGCAAGTCCCATGGAAGGTTCATCCATCAGCAGTATCCTCGGCCTTGACATCAGCGCCCTTCCCATGGCCAGCATCTGCTGTTCGCCACCGGAGAGTGTACCTGCCATTTGTTTTTTACGATCTCCCAAAATCGGAAACAATTCATATACATGATCCATATCCTTTTTTATATCGGCCTTATCTCTTCTCAGAAAAGCACCCAGTTCCAGATTCTCAAGAACGCTCATGGCCGGAAAAATCCTTCTTCCTTCCGGTACCTGGGACAATCCGAGTTCGACCCTTTTCGGAGCAGGCAGATTAGAAATATTTCTGCCCTCCAGAACTATTTCCCCGTCGGTTGCTTTGATCAATCCGGAGATTGTGCGCAAAGTAGTTGTTTTCCCCGCGCCGTTCGCCCCGATCAGCGTTACGATCTCTCCTTGCTCTACCTTGAGTGAAATGCTCTTAAGCGCATGTATTACCCCGTAATGAACGTTCAAATTTTTAACCTCAAGCATTGCTGTTCTCCTCTCCCAGATAGGCCTCGATAACTCGTTTATTGGCCCGTATTTCCTCCGGTTTCCCGGAGGCGATCAGCATGCCGTAGTCCAGTACGTAGATGCGTTCACAAATTTTCATTACCAGAGACATATCGTGTTCTATAAGCAGTATGGTAAGGTCAAATTCCTTCCTGATCCATTTGATAAGCCCGGTGAGAGCCGCTGTCTCCTTGGGGTTCATCCCGGCGGCAGGTTCATCTAAAAGTAACAGCGACGGCTTTGTGGCCAGAGCTCTGGCGATTTCCAAATGCCTTTGCTCCCCATAAGGTAAATTCTTTGCCAGCTCATCTTTTTTCCCTTTTAAATGAAATATGTCTAGAAGTTTTTCCGCCTCGGCAATCATATCCTCTTCTTCACGATAGAATTTGTTTAGTCTTAAAAAGGAAGAAAACATGCCGCAGTGCGTATTCTGATGCATAGCTATGCGCACGTTGTCCAAAACTGTCAGATCTTTAAACAGCCTGATATTCTGGAAGGTTCTGGCCAACCCCTGTTTGGTCACATTATATGGTTTCAGTCCGCCTAACTCTATAAAGTTTTCCCCCTGGCCGGATCCTTCTTTCGAACCCGCACCTTTTTCAAATAAAATTCGCCCCTTGCTCGGCGCATATACGCCCGTCAACAAGTTGAACAGAGTAGTCTTCCCTGCCCCATTGGGTCCGATAAGTCCCACCAACTCCCCTTTTTCGATTTGCAGGTTAACATTGGAGACGGCAGTCAGACCCCCAAAAGATCTGGTCAGTTTCTCAACCTTAAGCAATGCCATGATTTGCCCCCTCCTTTACTGTATTCTCTCATCTTTTTTCCATGATTTAAAGGAAAAAAGATCGGTGATTTCTTTAGTGCCCATAATGCCCTGTGGACGGAATATCATGATTATTACCAGCAAGGCCGCATATAAGATCATACGTATTTCCGTAAAGGCCTGGAGGAAGGTGGTCAACAATGCCAGCAGCACTGCCGCGATCACAGATCCGGTCACGCTGCCCATTCCCCCCAAAACTACAATTACCAGGATATCAATTGATTTCAGGAACCCGAACAGTCCGGGTTTGATGAAATAAAAGTAAGATGAGTAAAGCGCTCCGGCTATCCCCGCGAAAAATGCACCGACAGCGAAGGCCATTACCTTATATTTAGTCGTATTGATTCCCATGGATTCTGCAGCAATTTCATCTTCCCTTATGGATATGCATGCTCTTCCCTGAGAGGACCGTATAAAATTATTGATCAGTATTACGGCAGCCGCCGTGAATACGAAAAGCCACGTCCAGTTGGTGTAGCGCGGAATGCCGTTAAGGCCTGCCGCCCCGTTGGTGATTTCAAGATTAAGGAAAATGACCCTGATAATTTCCGCCATGCCTAAAGTGGCAATTGCCAGATAGTCGCCTTTGAGACGCAGCGTGGGAATGCCGATCAGAACTCCCACCACAGCAGCGGCCAAGGCCCCGGCAAATATGCCTGCCATAAAGCCTGTCATCGAATTCATCTCCATGTTTATTATGGCTCCGGTGTACGCGCCTATTGACATAAAGCCCGCATGGCCCAAAGAAAACTGTCCGGTAAATCCGGTAACCAGATTAAGGCTGACGGCCAAAATAATGTTGATGCATATAACGGCTAAAGTGATTTCATAGAACGGATTTATTATTCCGGTATTTATTAAAACTCTGACAACGATATATACAAGCGCAAGGGCACCCAGTATCAATATGTTTTTTTTCGATAATACTTTCATGTCTACACCTTCTCCCTGACGTTTTTACCAAGAAGCCCTGAAGGCTTGAGTATAAGTATTATTATGAGAAAGGCGAACACTACAGCATCCCTGTACATGGAATTGCCATAACCGGAGACGAGTGTTTCCATGACACCGATGGCTACACCGCCTATCATTGCTCCGGGAATATTGCCGATACCCCCGAAAACTGCCGCGATGAAAGCCTTCAGTCCGGGCATTATGCCCATTAGCGGGTCGATGGAATTATAGTATATTCCTACCAGCACTCCTGCCGCTCCCGCAAAAGCAGATCCCACCGCGAAAGTAAAAGAAATCGTATTATCAATTTTTATTCCCATAAGTTGCGCTGCATCCCTGTCTATGGAAACTGCCCTCATTGCTTTTCCGGTTCTGGTTTTGTGTACGATGAACTGCAGCAGTATCATCAGCGCCACTGCGGTAATTACAATGTATATCTGCTGAGTATTGATAACTACGTTCCCAAAATGAAACACCTTGTTAGCCATAAGTTTGGGGTAGGACCTCACCTCCGCGCCGACGAAAAACATCATTACGTATTCCAGCAACAATGACATCCCGATGGCGGTGATCAGTACCGCTATCCTGGTGGAGGCTCTCAAAGGCTTATAAGCGATCCTTTCTATCAGAACTCCCAGTACAGCGCATGTTATCATTGAAATGACCAGTGCAGGCAGGAAACCCAGCCGTGTATAAGTTGTCACGGCAAACCCGACATAAGCACCGATCATATACACATCTCCGTGAGCAAAGTTTATTAATTTAATAATTCCATAAACCATGGTGTAGCCCAAGGCTATCAATGCGTAAATGCTGCCCAGTGAGATGCCGTTTACCATCTGTTGCAAAAATTGATCCAAAATCTGTACCTCCGACGAAAATGAGCCTTGTAAATACTAAATAAAAATTCAGGTTAGAGCTTTGTTGCCCTAACCTAAATATAATACATTTTTTTGTTACTCGTGTCAAATACCTATAATTGTATTCTGACTCCGCGCTATAGTCTGGAATTTGCTCCGAGTCTGATTGTTAACCTTACGTTACACTTTGAATTCAGACGCCGGTAACCCTTTATTTAGGCTCAACTTTAACACTGCTGGCCTGTTCTCCGTTTACAAGTCCGATTACAACAGCCGCCTTGATGGGGTTGTGATCAGCGCCCATATCGAAGGATCCGGTTACACCGACAAATCCCTTAGTTGATGCAAGAGCATCCTTAACAGCTTCCGGATCGGTGGATCCTGCCCTGCCTACAGCATCCGCAATGAATTTGCCAAGGTCATAGCCCAGGGCGTGGAAGGCATTGGGGTCAGAGTTGTACTTTGCTTTGAAGGCTCCGATGAATTCTTTTACCAGCGGATCTTCATCCAATGAGGAGTAGTGGTTGGAGAAGTATACATCGTTCAAAGCCTCTGCTCCGGCCAGTTCCAGCAGAACCGGGGAGTCAAATCCATCAGCTCCCAAAACAGGCGCTGTAATGCCTTGATCCCTTGCCTGCTTGATAACGAGTCCCGCTTCCTGATAATAACCGGGCAGGAAGATTACATCGAAATCTTTACCCTTGATGCTGGTCAGGATAGAGTTGAAATCCTTATCCTTTGATACATATCCTTCGTGTGCAACGATAGTTCCGCCTGCGCCTTCAAAAGTCTCTGTGAAGTTCTTTGCCAGGCCTTCTGCATAGTCGCTGGACTTATCCTGAATGATAACAGCCTTTGTTGCGTTCAGATTGCTCAGAGCAAAGCTGGCCATTGTTACACCCTGGAAAGAATCGTTGAAGCAAAGTCTGAAAACGTACTCGTTGACATTTCCTTTGGAGTCAGTGGTAACGCCTTCGTCGGCAGTAGCTGATGCCGAGATTACCGGAACTCCGTTTTGCATTGCTACGGGGATAGTAGCCATAAAGTTACCGGAGGTTGCAGGTCCCAGACAAGCGACCACGCCTTTTTGAGTGATAAGCTTTGTGGCCAGGGATGTGGCTTCTGCCGGATCAGATTTGTTGTCCTCAACTACGGGTATGATCTCCATTCCGTTGATACCGCCCGCTGCGTTGATTTCATCAAATGCCATGAGTATGCCGTCTCTGCAGGATTGGCCATATGTAGCCACTTCACCCGTGAGCTCATAATTGATGCCGATCTTCACGCCTTCTGCCGCACCATCGCCATCTCCGTTGCCGTTACCGTCGTCGTTACCGTTATCGGTACCGCCTCCGCAACCGGACAGTGTACCCAATACGAGGACAAGCGCCATAAATAAAAATAATAACCTTTTCTTGCTCATAAGTTGTTCGCACCACCTTCATTAAATGTTTTTGTACTATAATTACCATAGGTCATGGGCAGTTCCAGATTTTTTGACATGTACCTCCCGCTCGCTATAACCTCAGGATGCGAGCTTTCTAACCTATGCGCTATATAATAATCGTTTTTGTTGCTATTGTCAATAAACTTTAACTCTATTTGTTTTTGTCAACAACTTTCCGGTTACAATTCACACCCTCCTTAGGATAAGGGTGCATGCTGTTAGCTTGCTAGTTTGTTTGATATTCCAAGGAATGAGCTTCAAGGTCGGTGGATGCCAAAACCATTTTGAGCAAAAATTCAGCTTGTGTGGTGTTAAATCGGAATAAATGGGTCGAAACTTGTATGTTTATTCGCATAAATGTGAATAAACGGCCACTACCTGTATATATATCCGAGCACACACTACACTTCCCGCTTTTTTGCTCATTTTTGGCTAACAGATGACACACCCTTTTGAGTATGCCCATGCCCGTCACACCACAAAAAAGGGGCGCCATGCGCCCCTAAATAATAATTAACGGCTTATTTATAAGCGTAGGTAAAGAAGCTGTATCCCAAAGGAGTATAGTACCAACCTTTAAGGTCATCCGACTTCATATAAGGATTGGTATAGAAGTATACAGGAGCAACTACGTTCTCTCCCATAAGAATGTCCTCTGCATCGTGCATTGCTTTCATTCTTTCAACTGCATCGGGAGTTGACTTGGCTTTCAGTATCAAAGCGTCATACGCTTTGTTGGCATACTGGGCGTCATTGTTGCCTCCGCCTGTTATCCACATGTCAAGGAAGGAAATGGGATCATTGTAGTCCGCGATCCAGCCGTGACGCGCGATGGAATAATCGCCCTTCTTTCTGGTCTCAAGGAATACGCCCCAATCCTGGTTGGCCAGGGTAACCTGTACACCCAGCTCTGTCTGCCACATATTCTGCAAGGCTTCTCCGACAGCTCTGTGGGTGTCATGAGTATTGTAAAGGTATTCAACAATGGGGAAACCCTCGCCGTCGGGATAACCGGCTTCTGCCAGCAATTCCCGTGCCCTGTCGCAATTTGCCGCATAATCATCTTCGGAAATGCTGTAATAATCGCCGCCGACTTCTCTAAAATTGGACCCCGGGCCTTCTGCATCATATACGCCGGAGGGTACATAGCCGGTTGCGGGCAATTGACCTGATCTGGTGATCTGGTTAACAATATAGCTGCGATCTATTACGAGGGAAAAGGCTTCTCTCACCAACGGATCGTCAAAGGGCTTGAGCTGTGTCTGGAAGCAAACATAATAGGTTCCAATATAGTCGCTGATCTTCAGCTGGCCTGATTCCAATAGCGTGGGGATCTCATCCACGGGGTAACCCGAGGTTGTAAAATCCAGCTCGCCGCTGTTGAACGCTGCCAGGATCGCATTGTCATCATCCATCAGGGCAAACTTGATGGAATCCGGACCCAAATTATCGTAGTCATAGTGATTGGGGTTCTTGACCATCATGATGTAGGAGTTGTGGACCCATTCGCTCATCATGTAAGGCCCGTTGCTGATGTAGGTATCAGCACTGAAAGTCCACTGGTCCTCATTCTCTTCGATAACATCCTGGCGAACCGGGAAGAGAGCGGGGAAGGCTGCTATCTCGAGGAAGTATGGGATAGCTGTATGGAGGGTCACCTCGAAAGTCATTTCGTCCAAAGCGACTGCAGCCAGTTCATCGGGGGACATGAAAGTTGGTTCGTCCTCATCGTCATCTTGTACGCCATAGATGATTTCGGGGCCGTTCAGAACGCAGTCTGCCAT
>CAYYHH010000006.1:0-17980 GCA_964471645.1 uncultured Oscillospiraceae bacterium | reverse complement strand
CTATCGGCACCGATCCCGTCGCCGGCAAGAAACGTAATTTGCCTTGGCAAGAATTATCGTGCACACGCAGAGGAACTTAAGGGACAGATTTTTTCCGACAGCCCTCCCGCCTTTCCCATTTATTTTACAAAGCCCGACCATACCGTAATAGGAACGGGGGACACTATTTTATCCCACGATAACATTACTTCTAAGTTGGACTACGAGGTTGAACTGGCGGTCATCATCGAAAAAGAAGGAACCGATATTCCCATTGAACAAGCCGAAGAATTTATTTTTGGTTATACCGTTGCCAATGATATTTCTGCCAGAGATTTACAGCATGATCATACCCAGTGGTACAAGGGGAAAAGCCTGACCACCCATTGCCCGATGGGACCTTGGATCGTTCATAAAAGTGTATTGCCGTGGCCGCTGTCCCTTGATCTTAAAAGTTATGTGAATGGCGAATTGCGGCAGCAAGGAAATACTGCCGATATGATCTTTGATATTCCGACGATAATAAGTGACCTGTCCAGAGGCTATAAGCTATGCCCGGGCGATATAATACTGACCGGCACCCCGGCAGGTGTAGGCATGGGCTTTAATCCCCCCAGATATCTGAAGGCGGGAGACAGGGTTGAATGCAGGATTGAAAGAATCGGCATCCTGGCAAACACGGTATATTGACGTTGTAAATAAAAGCTGTTCCATGGCTTTTCCATTACATTTCCGATGTCAAATATTCAGGCAATCTCCTAAAACTTTGCCGATGGAATCATTAATCACCAGCGTTGCCTTGCCGTCATACTGGGTTTTCGATTTATTTATCAATACCAGAACCTTTCCTCTGAAATAGTTTATTAAACCTGCGGCCGGATATACAACGAGGGAGGTTCCTCCTACGATCAAAGTATCTGCCCTGGAAATTGCATCCACGGAGCTCTCGATGATGCCTTGATCCAAAGCCTCCTCATAAAGCACAACATCCGGCTTTACAATACCCCCGCATTTTTTGCAATGCGGAATGCCGGTTTTCATACCTGAAGAATCCATGCAATTTTCATCATCCATGATATAATCCAGATCATAAAATGTATTGCACTTCATGCAATAATTTCTCATTACAGATCCATGAAGCTCCAAAACATTTTTGCTGCCTGCCATCTGGTGCAGTCCGTCGATATTTTGCGTTATCACGGCTGAAAGTTTTCCCTGCGCTTCCAGTTTTGCCAAAGCCAGGTGAGCCCGATTCGGTTTTACCTCCCGATGAATGATATTGTTTTTATAGTAACTATAAAAGGTATCCATATGGTCTCTGAAAAACGTATAAGAAAGCATCTCTTCAG
This sequence comes from uncultured Oscillospiraceae bacterium, assembly GCA_964471645.1. Lineage (GTDB taxonomy): Bacteria > Bacillota > Clostridia > Peptostreptococcales > Anaerovoracaceae > UBA1426. The sequence continues at coordinate 16,652 of CAYYHH010000006.1, read as the reverse complement.
GGGAGCGGCCGTATTCCTGTATCGCTTGATACAATCCGTTTTCGGAACGAAAATCAGGCATACCGCTTTCCGTTGAAACACCGGCTCCACCAAAAAATGCAACCTCCCGGCTTTCGTCAATAATCTCTTTCAATTTTTCATACATTACCTTCACCTCTTTAATATCTTATAATATTTTCTCAGCCGACACAAGCAAAGTCGGGTCACAGCACTTGAACATATGTTCTACTTAGTGTATAATACAGGAACCGATGTTCACAAAGGCTTTGCATCGGTTATTACACGCAGAAGGTGATTGCTGTGGAAATTTACGAAAAGTTGAGAATTTTAGCTGATGGGGCAAAATATGATGTTTCCTGCTCGACCAGCGGCGTAGAGCGGAAGAATGTGGGCAGAATCGGCAATGCCTCATGCATGGGAATATGCCATTCATGGTCCGCGGACGGGCGATGCATTTCTTTAATGAAGGTGTTGTTGACAAATCGCTGTGTCTACGATTGCGAGTACTGTATCAACAGAAGAACTTCTGATGTGGCAAGGGCCTCTTTTGAACCTGAAGAATTATCCGATCTTGTTATGGAATTTTACCGGAGAAATTATATAGAAGGGCTTTTCTTAAGCTCAGCCGTCGAGGCATCCCCGGATCAGACGGCTGAAAAAATGCTTCGTACTCTGGTGCTGCTGAGGGAAGGCCACGGTTTCGCGGGGTATATCCATGCAAAAATAATTCCGGGGGTTTCAGCCGAGTTGCTCCACCAAATCGGCATGGTGGCGGATCGCATCAGTGTAAACATTGAATTCCCGACAGAAGAAGGACTTAAAAGGCTTGCTCCTCAAAAAAAACCTTCGGCAATATTTAAACCGATGAAGCAAATTACCGAGACTATTGCGGAAAGAAAATTGATCGGCCCGGCGTTCTCCGGTTATCCGTGGAGACGATCCGTCAAAGAGAAGTTTTCCCCCGCAGGACAGAGCAGCCAGATGATAATCGGTGCCACAGATGAAACAGACAAGCAGATCATTAAGACATCCGAAACTCTTTACCGTGGGTTTGGAATGAAAAGAGTCTATTATTCCGCATATATACCGATTATCGAATCATCGAAGTTGCCGTCACTTTTAACAGCACCGCCGCTGGTCAGAGAGCACAGACTCTACCAATCCGATTGGTTGATGCGATTCTATGGGTTTGTTGCCGATGAACTTTTTGATGATAATAATCCTAACCTGGATCTGGATATGGATCCGAAAGCGACCTGGGCGCTCAGACACATTGACCAATTCCCGGTTGAGATCAACAAAGCCTCTAAAGAAGAACTTCTAAGGGTTCCCGGGGTAGGTGTGGTCTCGGCAGCCAGGATCATCCGCCAAAGGAGAATTGTTCCCGTGAAGTACGAAGATTTAAAGAAGATCGGAGTGGTGTTAAAGAGAGCAAAGTATTTCATTACCTGTTGCGGGCATTACTATGGTGAATGTGAGCCTGAGCCGGAATATATTCGGAAAAACCTGACGGCTGTCGATGGAAAACACAATCTATCGTCAATAGGCGATTCTGTCCAGTTATCGATGTTTACCTGATACAATGTTTGCCTGATACAATAATCACCTGATGCAATTAATAATTGAAATCCCCTATACCGTTCACTGTAATTATTGTGATCCAAAACGGTCATGCAGCGAATATGCACGAGGAATTAATTGCATCTTTTACCGGAATAATGCGGAGGATGTGGAATGGATTATCTCTACGACGGTAGTTTTGAAGGATTTCTAAGTTGCGTTTATCATCATTACTATGACGATAAAGCTTCCGGGATCTTTCCTATAAATTGCTACCAAAATAACATATTGAAGCCTTACCGTATCGTAGAAACCGACGAAGGGTATGCGCAAAAAGTGTATAACGCAATCGATTCAAAGATATCCACTTCTGCGCTGAAGCGTGTTTATTATGTGTTCCTCTCAAACTGCGAACGAAAGGAGAATATAGCGCTCGATTATATTCAGCTGGGTTTCAAATTGGGGTGCGGTTTAGATGCGCTTCATGGTCACCCTGTCGTCTATGAAGCCCAACGAATTGCCCAAAAAGTGTCCTTTGAAGCCCATAGACTTACCGGTCTGGTCAGGTTTTCAGTTCTGGTTTTAAATACCTCCTTGCCACAGTCCGATTGTGAGAATGCAATAATCAGGTACAAATCGGGCGTTTCCGATGAATTATTGTACGCCAAAATTGAGCCGGATCACGATGTCCTTGAATTGATGGCCGACCATTTTGCAGATCGGTTCAAAGGTAACCCCTTTCTGATCCACGATGCGAGGCGGAAAAAGGCTCTTTACAGTGCGGCAGGCCATTGGTATATAGCCCCCATCAATGAGAAAGACCTTCCTGCCCAATCCCAGGAGGAAAGGTTTTATCGGCTGATGTGGAAAAACTATTTTAATGGTATTTCCATTGAGGCCAGGGTCAATCCGCAGTGTCAAAAGAGAATGATGCCCGTAAGGTACTGGAAAAACCTGACTGAAATGACACTGATCTGATTGGATGTCGATTGATTATTTGATTAATAATGGATATAATCGAGTCGGATACAAACACCAATTCGGAGGATATCAATGGCAAAGAAAAAGATTGCTTTTGTACTTGGCGGGGGCGGTGCGCGCGGAGCATATGAAATAGGTGTCTGGCAGGCGTTGCGGGAAATGGACATCAAAATAGATATCGTGGCCGGGAGCTCGGTAGGCGCAATTAACGGTGCAATGGTGACTCAAAATACTTTTAACGTTGCCGTTAACTTGTGGAAAGAGATCCAGACAGACATGGTTATGGACATCGGTTTACCAAAGAAGGTTTCACCGCTGAGAAAACTTCTGGATCGCTACGTTGATGAGGAGCTCATTAGAAATGGTGAAACCGAATTTGGATTGGTCTCACTGGAGCTGCCCGGACTCGTATCCAGAGATTTCTTTCTTGAAGATATACCCCATGGCAAGCTGATAGATTATATCATTGCAAGCGCCTCGCTTTTTCCGGCATTCAGGGCGGCTGATATAAATGACACCAAGTATGTTGACGGTGGTTATTTAAATAATTTGCCTGTCGACGCTGCCTTGAAGAAAGGTGCGACCCATGTGGTGGCAGTGGACCTGGAGACCAGGGGCATTGTACGAAAAGAGCCGCTTAAACAGGTTGATCATTTGAAAATTATTCGCTGCAACTGGGATCTTGGCAACATCTTGGATTTTGACGGCAAAGGCTCCCTGCGCAACCTGAGGCTGGGATATTTAGACGGGCTGAAGGCATATGGTTTTTTCGACGGCCTTTATTATGCCTTTCCAAAAGGCGATTTCAACAAAAGGGTACTGAAATCCGCTGAAGAAGCGGGTCGTATTTTTGATCTCAACCCTGAGGTGCTTTATACAAAAAACTCTTTTCAGAACGAAGTTGCATCAAAAGTTGTTTCATATCGCAAAGAAGCTGAATCAGAGCTGAAACATTTTCATGATCAAATCAAATCCCGTAAGCTTGATATAGAACTTCTTCACGGTCTTTTGAAAAAAATCAACCAAAAGTCCATCACTTTGATAATTGCCGATTACCTGAAGTCAAACCCCGAGGCCCCCGAAAGCCTGCTTGCAAAGCCCATCTCCATCTTTTTTAAAGAAGAAAGCATGGCTGCCGATTATATAGTTCGGGTGTTACAGGATGCTAATTAAAGAACCTGGCCGCCGAAGTTTTGGAAAGTGCCGCTGCAATCAAAGATGCCACCAGGAACCCCATGACGAACTGTATCATATTCATGGGTATGCTGAATGCAGCAATAGCAAAGTTTCCGTAAAGGATTCCGCCCGCTATATAATATCCGAAGACCATGAATAAGCCCGACAATGTCATACCTAAAATCTGCGCCAGCGGAATGCTGTAGTGTTCTTTCTTCTTCAGAACAATGGCGATAATAATGAGGAAAACCGGTATAAGCAATGCCGCTAACATCAGTTGACTTTGAATTGAATTCAAAAATGATCCGAGCGCAGTCACATCCGGCACCTCATCGCTCAGAAGCTCCGCCGGGTTATGCTCTGCTTCATAAAGAATGATCTTATTTACGGAAAAATGGAAAGCCATCCAAAGCAAAATTGTAAAAACGATTGAAGCAACGGTATTGCGTCGATTCCTTATTGACTTTTCAATAATAAATCCCATGAGGAGGGCCATGGTTCCTTTGATAATAAAGGTCCAGGGTGCCCAGTGAACATATCCTAAAAATAGATCCGCAAGGGCGGAACCTACTCCCGCAGCAATTGCACCATAGCGCCAGCCAAGAATCAGCACGGCCAGAAATATCATGCTGTCCCCCAAATGAATATAACCATTTGTAAAAGGTACAGGGATAGCAATTATCATAGTTGCTACCGCTATGATTGCCATCATAACTCCCGTTAAAATTATTTTATTGGTCTTTTCCGTTGTGGCCATGTCCTCACCCCAATTTCCATTTAATCACATTCTATCAATTCATTCAGCACAGTTTCATACAATTTAGATTTATATAGTTAATGTGGCATTTTTAAGTTTTCCAAACCGGCTGGTAATTGCTTGTGAACTGCAATATTTTTTATTTTCTTTACATCGGCCTTCTATACTACTATAATATAACCAAAGTGTATTTATTGAAATGCTCACTTTTAATTGTTTTATTATAAACAGTTCGCCTTTATTTTGAGTGTATGCCTAATTTACAGATCGAATAACTACAGTTTTCAGACATTAGCAACTACAGTTATTGTGTCAGCTATAGGCGTTCAGGTAGAAAGGTTTGATGTTCATGCTGTCTTTGATCCCAATACTTAATGAAAAGGGTTCCGTTCCCCTTTATCAGCAACTTTTTTCATATATCAAGAATGCAACAATTAACGGGGACATATTACCCGGGGAAAAACTGCCCTCCTTGAGGGGCTTGGCCAGGTCTCTCAGAATCAGCGTCACGACCGTGGAGTTAGCTTACGACCAGCTCATTGTTGAGGGATATATTCGCAGTAAGCCCGGATCCGGCTATTACGTTAACGACATTTCTATGGGACCGGAATACAGCCCGATCGTTGCAACTATTCCATATGAGGACAAAATGCTCTCAACATTTTTTTTCGAAAGCGACACCGGTAAACATGAGGGGACCATTTATACCGATCCTGCATGCTTCGATTTTACAAAGTGGAAAAAATGTAACAACATCATCCTGAATGACTACTCTCATCTGCTTCTTTCGGAAGGCGATATCCAAGGCGAGGCCCCTTTGAGAGATGAGATTTCAAGATACATATATCAATCCCGTGGGGTTCGCTGCGATTTGGAACAAGTAATAATAGCCGCCGGCACCCAGCAGCTGGTCAATATCCTGTGCATTATTTTGAAGAGAATGGGAATAGATCATGTTTCGTTTGAGGATCCGGGATACCATCCCGTTCGAAGTATTTTCAGGGACAGGGGGTTCAAAATGACCTACGCACCGATTGACAAAGACGGTATTTTGATCGGTAAACTTCCCACAAATATACCATCCGCGGTTTATGTCAGCCCTTCCAATCAATTCCCCACGGGCTCGGTTATGCCGGCAGGCAGAAGGTATGCGCTGCTTGATTGGGCCTTCAACAACAAAAGCATCATAATAGAGGACGATTATAATAGCGAACTGCGTTATGACAGCCGTCCGGTACCATCCCTGCAAGGCCTGGACAACAGGGATCAAGTGGTGTATCTCGGGTCCTTTTCATCTACTTTATTTACTTCGCTTAAAATCAGTTACATGGTGTTACCGGTTTTAATGCATCAACTGTTCCGCGAATCTCTGCGCGATTATGTCCAAACTTGTTCAAAAGCCGAGCAATTGACATTAGCTCTTTACATGAGCAACGGTTATTACCATACAAACCTTCGCAGGCAGCGAAAACTATACGCTTTGAAAATCCAATCCGCAACAGAGGCTATCAATAAATATGGCAGCGATGTTATTAATATACTGAACAACAGCTCAGGGCTTCACATGCTTTTAAAGCTCGATAACAATGGAAAAACCACCGAGGAAATCTGTTCGTCCGCCGCAAAGTGCGGGCTTACAATAACTCCGGTGGCTGATTTCGAGAGCGATACGAATTTTTCGGTCGTAATGTTATATTACACCCGAATACCAAACGACAAAATCGAAGAGGCTATAATAAATCTGATAGAAATATGCCGATCTACACAAAAGTACATATCTCGCTGAGCTCCTTTTTGCCCGGGCTCCTTGCACCCTCTTGCGGGACTCCTATGGCTAACATGCAAGCCAGAAAGAAACCTTCCTTCTCAAAACCTATTTCCTCTTTTAATACTGCCTCGATCTCATCGGCGGCATAATTCTGTCCCGTCATCCAGCAGGAACCATATCCCAGATCAATGGCAGTCAACGTCATATTTTCAACGGCGGCCCCAATATTTTGCATACCCGGATTTCTGTGGAATAATTTATCTATATCCTCCCGGGGGTAATCGGCGAATACATACTCATGGTAGCCGCTGGGATAATAAACAGTTGCGTATACAGCAATTAGAACCGGAGCTTTTATTCCAAATAGTGTGAAATTTTTTGCAAACTTCCTGAAGCGCAGGCCCTTTTCGGGATCTTTTTCGTCCATCTTCTGGGCAATTTCTTCATTCTTGTCCACAATGACCTGCCCGATTTTCTGCTTCAAAGCCTCGTCCCTGATCGCAACGAAATGCCAATTCTGGCAGTTCTTGCCTGACGGTGCCACTCTTGCCGAATCTAATATTGTTTCAAGATCTTCTTGAGTTACATCCTCATCTGTGTATTTTCTAATACTTTGGCGCTTGTAAATAGTATCCTTCAGTTCCATAATCCCCTCCATAGCTCGTCTTATATGTACAATTTAATTAACTTTATGCAATAACCTTATCATTTTTTATACTACTAATCAAGAGATTCCACACCTGGCCGGGAATCGATGCATCCCATTCGCACATTATCTCGTTTTTTGCACGTCTTTCAAACCAAAATTCCGAATATATAAACCAAAAGCGCAAAGGGGACAAACGATAGAAAAAACACCAAATAAAGTTGATTTATGATGACGTGTAAACGGCAACATTGTTAAGTTATTATTTACGCAAAGTTGTCTTAAAACATTGCATATTCCAAATATTTATGTTATCCTTTTATCGATTGTATAAAAAATATCAAGCACGTTCTAAAAATATGGTTTTTCTTAAAATAATTGCTAAAATATGTTTACCGCTGCTAAGAGATGTGAGGGTTTTTCGGGAGGTGGTACTTTCTATTTATGTTTAGTTTTAAAAGGTTGTTTGTCACAATTATCACAATTTAATTAAGGAGATTTTTAAAATGCAAAATGACTGCGGGTGCAATTGCAACAAGATGGAAGACAAAAGATATGTGGAATTAAAAGCATATATCGATTCCGTCAAAGATTCTCAAGGTATCACTATGACGGTTCTCCAGGAGGCACAACGTATTTTTGGATATCTGCCTCTGGAGGTACATAAATTCATTTCTGAAAATATTGGCGTCCCCATTGCCGAACTCTACGGAATCGCAACATTTTACAGCCAGTTTGCTATCACGCCAAAAGGTAAGCATCATGTGGGAGTCTGTTTGGGTACCGCATGCTACGTAAGAGGCGCCCAAAAAGTAATGGACAAAATCGTGGAAGAATTAGAAGTGGGAATCGGCGAAACAACTGAGGACGGTTTGTTCACTGTTGAAGCTACCCGTTGCCTGGGTTGCTGCGGACTTGCTCCCGTTATGATGATCGACGATGATGTTTATGGCAAACTGGATAATGTGGACGTTATTCCGGGAATTCTTGAAAAGTATAGAGGATGAGGTGGCGCAGATGAACACAATCAATGAATTGAACCAATTGAAAGCAGATGCCGTGAAGGACTTTAATGTCTCTGAAGGCAGCCGCGTGGTTGTGGGAATGGCCACTTGCGGCATATCCGCCGGGGCGAAACCGGTTTTGGATAAGTTGATAGAGGAAACAAAAGCCAAAGGATTGGACAATATCAAGATCCTTCCTACCGGCTGTATAGGCATGTGCATATATGAACCGATCGTAGAGGTATTTGAACCCGGAAAAGACAAGGTTACATACATACACATGGATCCGGAGCGCGTCTCCAAGGTTGTTACGCAGCACCTTGAAAAAGGCAGACCTGTTGTTGAATATACCCTTGGAGAAGGTGAGGACGGGAAACTCAGGAATCTCGACGACGTACAATTTTACAAAAAACAAAAAAGAGTTGTCCTTAAAAACTGCGGATTGATCAACCCTGAAAACATAAACGATTATATAGCCATAGACGGCTACCAGGCTCTGGCGAAGGCCCTCACCGAAATGACCCCTGCGGAAGTTATCGATCTGATGAAGGCGTCCGGCCTCAGAGGAAGAGGCGGAGCGGGTTTCTCAACCGGAATGAAGTGGAGTTTTGCAGCCGGCAACGAGGCAGATCAAAAATACATAGTCTGTAACGCTGATGAAGGTGACCCGGGTGCCTTTATGGACAGAAGCATCCTCGAAGGGGATCCTCATTCTGTTTTAGAAGCTATGACCATCGGTGGCTATGCTATCGGCGCAACTAAAGGTTTTATTTACGTCAGGGCAGAATATCCCGTAGCAGTGCGCAGATTGCAGATAGCCATCGGGCAGGCAAAGGAAAAAGGATTCCTCGGCAAAAATATCTTCGGCAGTGGGTTCGATTTTGATATTGAGATCAGGCTTGGGGCAGGTGCCTTTGTATGCGGTGAAGAAACGGCACTGATTGCATCGATTGAAGGTAAGCGCGGAATGTCCAGGAATAAACCTCCTTTCCCGGCAAACAAAGGGCTTTGGGGCAAACCGACTATAATAAATAACGTTGAGACACTGGCCAACGTACCAAAAATTATTCTTAACGGTCCCGAATGGTTTAAGTCCATGGGAACCGAAAAGTCGCCGGGGACAAAAGTTTTCGCCCTCGGTGGTAAAATCAACAACACCGGCCTTGTTGAAGTACCGATGGGAATCACCTTGAGAGAGGTTATTTATGATATCGGTGAAGACTGCCTTGGAGGAAAGGCCTTTAAAGCGGTACAGACCGGCGGTCCTTCCGGCGGGTGCATCACCAGAGAGAATCTGGATACCCCGATCGATTTTGATAATCTTGTTGCTATCGGTTCCATGATGGGTTCGGGAGGGATGATCGTCATGGATGAAGATAACTGCATGGTTGATATCGCCAGGTTCTTCCTTGATTTTACCGTCGATGAATCCTGCGGAAAATGTACTCCCTGCCGTGAAGGGACTAAGAGGATGCTGGAGATTCTCGACAAAATAACTCAAGGTCACGGTACGATGAAAGATTTGACCACCCTGGAAGAACTGGCAGAAAATATCAAGAATACCTCTCTCTGCGCATTAGGCCAGACAGCACCCAATCCTGTCCTATCTACGATGAAACACTTCAGAGACGAGTATGAAGCCCACGTGATCGATAATAAATGCCCCGCAAGCGTATGCAAGGCTCTGTTGAGTTACTTCATCACTGAAAACTGCAACGGATGCACTCGCTGTGCCAGGGTATGCCCGACAAAAGCCATCAGCGGCAAAGTCAAAGAAAGACATGTTATCGATCAAGATAAGTGCACAAAGTGCGGCGCTTGTATGGAAGCCTGTACATTCAAGGCCATCATTAGAAAATAGGAGGACAGGGTAACATGGATAATGTTCAAAATGTTAATATGACTATAAACGGGGTCGCTGTCAGCGTTCCTAAAGACTATACTGTATTGTTGGCGGCAAGAGCCGCCGGTATCGACATCCCCACGCTGTGTTATCTGAAGGATGTCAATGAAATCGCTGCCTGCAGGGTCTGCGTCGTGGAGGCCGATGTCAACGGTGTTCCAATGAAAAACCTTCCCGCATCTTGCGTACTGCAGGTTCAGGAAGGGATGAACATAAAAACCAACACTGCAAGGGTTCGCAAAGCAGTTAAAAAGAACGTTGAGCTGATATTGGCAAACCACAATCGCGAATGCCTGACATGTTTTAGGAACGGAACCTGCGAACTCCAAAAACTATGCGAAGAACTGGGCGTTACGGATGTTCCTTATGACGGCGCAATGAGGAAGCCGGTATTGGACGATCTTTCATATTCCATTGTTCGCGATTCCTCCAAGTGCATCCTTTGCGGAAGATGCATCAGTACTTGCAGGGATGTTCAAGGCATCGGTGTTCTTGACTTCACAAAGAGAGGCTTCAACACGGAAGTTGCTCCTGCCTTTGATTACAGCATGAGAGATGTGGATTGCGTATACTGCGGCCAGTGCATAAATGCCTGCCCCGTAGCGGCGCTGAGAGAAAAGAATTATATAGAAGAGGTTTGGGAAGCCATTGAAGATCCCGACAAATTCGTAATTGTACAGACTGCACCGGCAGTAAGGGCTTCTTTGGGAGAAGAATTCGGTCTGCCCGTCGGAACTCCTGTTACGGGCAAAATGGTAACGGCCCTGAAGAGAATAGGCTTTGATAAGGTCTTTGATACTAACTTCAGCGCCGACCTTACTATCCTGGAAGAAGGCACCGAACTTCTGCACAGGGTGACCAATGGTGGTGTACTTCCAATGATTACCTCCTGCTCTCCGGGATGGATCCGCTACTGCGAGATCAACTATCCGGACTTTTTAGATAACCTTTCCACATGTAAATCCCCACAGCAAATGATGGGTGCATTGGTTAAAACATACTATGCGGAAAAGTTCGGCATCGACCCCAAAAATATTGTCAGTGTTTCCGTAATGCCTTGTATCTCTAAAAAGACCGAAGCAACCAGACCTGAAATGGGAAGGGACGGAATCCAGGACATAGATATAGTCTTAACTACCAGGGAACTCGGGGATATGATCAAACAATCCAGGCTTAATTTCCTTGCTCTTGAAGAGGATGAGCCGGACAGCATCCTTGGCGATTACTCAGGTGCGGCTGTTATCTTCGGAAATACCGGCGGCGTTATGGAAGCAGCTTTGAGAACTGTTGCCGACATATTGACAGGAGAAAGCCTGACAGCAATCGAATATGACGATGTAAGAGGTCTTGAAGGAGTCAAAGAAACCAGTGTGACCCTTCCGGTCGGCGGAGTGCCTACGGAAATCAAAGTCGCTGTTGCCCACGGAACTGCCAACGCTGCGAAGGTTCTGGATGCCGTACGCGCCGGCGAAAAGGACTTCCATTTCATCGAAGTTATGGCATGTCCCGGCGGATGCGTTCACGGCGGCGGACAATCGCATGTTTCCGCCAAGGACAGACTGGTATTCGATCCCAAGGCATGCAGAGCAAATGCCCTTTACTCCGAGGACGAAAGACAGGTTATCAGGAAGTCTCATGATAATCCCGAGGTTAAAAAACTATATGAAGATTATTTGAAAGAGCCCAACGGAGAGCTTTCTCACAAGCTTCTTCATACCCATTATCACAAGAGAGACGTCTATTGCCCGCAGGAATAGGCTGTTATAGAAAGAGAGGCGGCTGCCTGTTACGACAGCCGCCTCTTTTTCATTAATTTTGGTATGTTTGGTCCGATAATACGAGGGGCTTCTGAACGAGTCGGTATAAAAAAAGCAACTCGTTCAGCGCAGGCGAAGCCAGCGGAGAGGCAGGGCATATGCTGATTTAAAATGGCCAGATCTCACAAACAGGGCCGGGAATGACCCCAATATAATCACCTTCAAAGTATTTACGCTCATCAATATCATGGGTTATCAGTAAAACAGTTTTGCCTTGGATTTTTTGTTTTACGTAATCCATTACCCTCAGCTTAGTTTCCGAGTCAAGACCTTTGAATGGTTCATCAAGGCAAATAAAGTCACTTTTCGCCATCATGGCCCTGACAATGGCTACCCTCCGCTTTTGGCCGCCGGAAAGCTGCCCGGTCGGCTTAACTATTAATGCCCCTCCCAACTCGACCCGCGACAATTCTCTTTCTATTTCCTCTTTATCCGCATCGCCGCCCAGAACCATTCTAATATTGTCTATTGCCGATAAATGTTCTACAAGGCGGTCCTCCTGGAAGACAGCCGAAATACGCTTGCCTGCCAGACCCTCAACGGTACCCGAATCCGGTGCGAGCAGCCCCATAACTATCATGGCGAAAGTGGTCTTACCGCAGCCGCTGGTCCCCATTATGGTCGTTGTACGCCCTTCTTTCAGTACCACACTCAGGTTATCGATCACCCTTTTCTCATCAAAACTCTTCGATAAGTTTTTAACAGTAATCATATTTTGCCCTTCCTGCTTTTCTGTCTCTCCTGTCTTTTCTGTCTTGTTTTACTTTTTTTACTTTCCCACGTTTTCTATCTTAACCACTGTTACCTGCCTTTGGGCATTACGCTCAGGCCCATTTTTCTTCCCGCACAATTTAAAAGAATGAAGAATAAGTGTTCAAATAAAAAGCTTATGAGTATTATAACAATCGTCCAGCTGAAAAGCTCGCCGGTGCTGAGGAAAATCTTGGCCTGATAAAGTTGTTCCCCGATACTGCCATCGGGCAAGCCTATAACCTCTGCGGCAATTCCGCTTTTCCAGCAAAGCCCAAGGCCCAATCTGCTCCCTGCGGAAAAGTAAGGCAGAGTGCCCGGAATATAGATGGCCGTAAGCTTTTTTTTGAACCCTATGTGAAATATTTTAGCCATTTCAAGAAGCTTTCTATCGGTCTCCATTATTCCCTGTAGCACATTTGTGTACAATATCGGGAGTACCATCAGAAAGCTGATTACGATCGATAATTTACTGCTGCCTGCCCATATCAAAACCAAAATGATAAAGCTGGCCACCGGAATACTTTTTATTACACTGAAAAAGGGTGCAAGCACCGACCGCAGGAATCCGCTGGCAGCACTGATTACCGCAAGTAAAACACCTATAATAATAGCCAGCATGAAGCCGCTGACTATTCTCACAAATGAATATGATACCGTTCTCCAAAATGAAGCCTGTTGTACTTGTACGGTCAATATTTTGATCACCTTCACCGGCGAAACCAAGAAGAGGTCCTGCCCTATCGCATATGCGGCGAACTGCCAGGCAGCCAGCCAAAAGAGCAGGACCAGTATCAACTGAGCATTTCTTTTACCGGTTGAAATAGAAGTCATCTTCGGGTAAAGCTCCTCCTACCGACTGTGGATTGGCATCAAACAGCACTTTTAAATAACCCTCAACCCTGCTCTTCATGTCTACACCGTCAATGTATACAATGCTGCTGGCAGGCAGTGCCTTGACGGCTACCGGAGCCTTAGCCACAATGCCGTACTCGGCAATCCATTCGGCCGCTTCTTCTACATTATCATTCACATATTCCGTAGAAGCCTTATACTCATCTAAAAACTCGCTGAAGGCTGCAGGATTTTCCTCAACGAAGGCTTTTCTTACTAGCACAACACCCGTAACCATGCTGCTTTCGGGACTTACTTTGTTCCATTCGTCATTGAAGCTGAGTGCCATTCTGACCTTGTCATTCTGCATCTGAACAGTTGTAATATATGGCTGGGGAAGTACGGCTATGGCATCGTCTGAATCCTGAAGAAGGGCCGCTATCTCTGTTGATTCACTCTTATATTCAATGTTTAAGTCTTTGGAGGGATCGATTTCGTTCTTGCTCAATATATAGTTGAATGCAAATTCGGGCGTCGTACCTTTACCCGTGCTGTAAACCGTCTTACCTATCAGATCCCGCACAGAATGCACCGTATCTCCGCTTTCTACCACATAAAGCACGCTCAAAGTGTTTATCGCCGCTACCTGCACGGCCCCTTCTGTTTTATTATATAGCACTCCCGCCAGATTACAAGGCAACAGAGCTATGTCGATATCCCCATTGATGAGCTTGGGAACAACTTCGTCGGCTGTTCCGTAAATTCCAAATTGATAATCATGCTTGACATTACCCGCTTCTGCGTCCTTCATCAGCTTTACCATGCCCATAGTGGTCGGACCTTTTAATGAAGCGATGTGAAAGGTGGTAACCTCAGCCGATTCCTGATCATCGGCCGGCTCTCCCGTTCCTTCCGTTCCGCCGCAGCTTGCAAAAATACCGAGACACAGCAACATGACTAATAAAAATGCAATCCTCTTTTTCATCGCGATTCCTTCTTTCCTAAACGACCGTTACCGGCACTTTTTTTCACCGTCCATTTTGTTCGTACAAGGCAAATCAGTTAAAAAAACCCCTATGCGGAGGCATAAGGATTCTGTTACAATACAACAAATCATCATGGTCTCTCGCCTTTTCACTCGGGACGAACCCTTGTGCGTTCAGAACGATGAACTAATTATGTTAATATTATAACAAACTTAAAGATTGAATGCAATAGGATTTTGATATTTTATTCTCAATTCATATTTTTCGCGGAATTCCTATTCGGCCGAACCCCTGCCGGCTAACTCAGCAATCCTGTTTCCCGCATCGTGCGTGCCCATCAGGTTCATTCCTTTACTCATTATATCCTGGGTTCTGTACCCCTGTCGAAGGAAGGATCTTACAGCTTGATCTATTGAATCGGCTTCGTCAGAAAGGCCGAAACTATAGCGCAGCATCATACCCGCCGATAATACGGTCGCAATAGGGTTGGCAATATCCTTGCCCGCAATATCAGGAGCGCTGCCGTGTATTGGTTCGTATAGCCCAAAACCTTCCCCTCTCAAACTGGCCGATGGCAGGAGGCCTATGGAGCCAACAATCATACTCGCTTCATCGGACAGGATATCCCCGAAGAGATTGCTTGTTACAATTACATCGAATTGTCCCGGATCTCTGACCAATTGCATTGCTGCATTGTCCACATACATGTGGGACAACTCTACTTCGGGAAAATCCACCGATATCCGTTGAACAACTCTGCGCCAAAGTCGGGAGCTTTCCAATACATTGGCCTTGTCAACACTTACAAGGTGCCTGTTTCTTTTCATGGCCATTTGGAAGGCGAACCTGGCTATTCTTTCTACTTCCATTTCCGTATAGAGCTCCACATCATAAGCGCCCGGCCCTTTATCTGTCTCACAGGATCCCTTTTCGCCGAAGTAAATACCGCCGGTCAATTCTCTGACCACCAAAAGGTCTAATCCATCTTTAATTATCTCCTCTTTTAACGGGCAGGCGTCGGTCAACTCGGGAAACAGCAATGCAGGTCTTAAATTGACATAAAGGCCAAGTTCATCCCTCAATCCCAAAATGGCTCTTTCCGGCCGCTTATCACCGGACAAGTCATCCCACTTGGGTCCCCCCACTGCCCCCAGTAAAACGCTGTCGCTGTTTCGGCAAATATCAAGTGTTTCTTTTGGCAGGCATTCTCCCACCGCATCAATGGCGCATCCGCCGGCCAATGCGTGCACAAATATAAATTTATGGCCAAATTTCTTTCCCACAGCTTCTATAACTTTTATAGTTTCATTCATTATTTCGGGGCCCACTCCATCCCCGGGAATAACTGCAATTCTATATTCCATCTGTCCCGATCTCCTTATCGATTCTCTTCACCCTGATGTAGCATCCTTGATGTTTGGGTTTATTCTCCACTTTTTTTATCTTCGTCATATATCATTTTATTTACTGCATTAAAGTAAGCATGGATGCTTGATTCTATTATATCTGTAGACAGCCCCCTGCCTGCGTAAGATTTTCCGTTGCTGCTGATCTTTACAAGGGCATCGCCCAGCGCATCCATCCCTTCTGTCACAGAGTGAAGTTGATAATCTTCCAGTCGCATTTCCTTTCCGACGATTTTGCCGATGGCCTGAAAGGCTGCATCGATAGGTCCGTCTCCTCTGGCCACCTTTTCAATAATCGCATTATCTTTCAGCGCCTCTATGACAGCCGTGGAAGTTATGCCGTTTCCACTATTGATTACAAAGCTCTTCAGCTGATACGTTTTAGGTACCTGGAGTGCCTCTTTGCTTAAAAGTGCCTCAATATCGCCGTCATAAATTTGTTTCTTCTTATCGGCAACTGCTTTAAATCTTTCAAATGCGCGTTCGAGTGCATCCTCGGAAAGATCAAACCCCAATTCCTTGGCCTTATTCCTCAGAGCATGCTTTCCTGAATGCTTACCGAGGATCATGCTGCTTTGTGTCAATCCTACAGATTCCGGAGTCATAATTTCATAGGTCTCTTTATTTTTAAGCATACCGTGCTGATGTATGCCTGATTCATGTGCAAAGGCGTTTTCCCCCACAATTGCTTTGTTGGGTTGTACTTTCATTCCGGTTATAGTAGTCAGGAGCCTGGATGCTCTCATGATTTCCGTGGCTATTATGTTCGTATCGGCATGGAAAATATCTTTTCTCGTTCTGAGAGCCATTACCAATTCTTCCATTGCCGCATTTCCCGCTCTTTCACCTATTCCGTTTACCGTTGTCTCCACTTGTACTGCACCCGCTTTGATAGCCGCCAGCGAATTTGCTATTCCTAACCCGAGATCGTTGTGGCAGTGAACAGAAATATCTACTCCGTCCAAAGCAGGGCACAGATTCCTGATCTTCATAAGAAACTCGTAAAATTCATCAGGCGCCGTGTAACCCACTATATCCAATATATTGATAGTTGTTGCCCCAGC
>CAYYHH010000005.1:10173-19936 GCA_964471645.1 uncultured Oscillospiraceae bacterium | reverse complement strand
TAAAAATACTTCGATCAATATAAATGCAGACGGCGATTGTTCTCGTCGGTAATAGCAGATATAGTACCTATTTTGGGATTATTTGATAAATATACGTATCTTTTGAATACCCCTGCTGATACAAGGCCACCGATCGATGATCTCAGAAGCTCTTCATATCTGGCTCCATGAATTGTTGTAAGCAACCCCACGCCTGCACAAAGGGCCCCTTCGATGGCGGCCAGATCTTCCGACCTGCCGATCTCATCCGTTGCAATGATCTGAGGTGACATTCCCCGGATCAGCATCAGCATCCCCTCTCCCTTAGTGCAACCGTCAAGCACATCTGTCCTATGACCCAGGTCAAAACTGGGTATGCCCTGACAGCATCCCGCTATCTCTGATCTTTCATCACAAACCCCTACTCTGAAACCCAATTCACTCAGGTTCCGGATAAGATCCCTGAGGAGAGTGGTTTTCCCGCACATAGGGGGAGATACCAGGATCGTATGCAAAAACCTTCCTTTCTCATCGAAAAGGCAGGGCAATAAATTGTCAGATACTCCGAGGATCTCACGGCTTCTTCTGAGATTGAGAGAGGACACATCCTTGATTCCCTTTATCTTTCCGTCAGCCCAGACAACCCTTCCGCAAACGCCGACTCGATGGCCTCCCTCGATGGTTATATAGCCTTTGGACATTTCGTTCTGGTAAGCGTACGCCGAATGATCCATTATTGAGTTAAAAATATCCTGGACTGTTTTATTGCTCATAGGTTGCCCGTATTTACCATTCAGCAGGTACTCCCTCCCCCCTGAAGATATTATTACGGGACTGCCGCTGCGGATCCTGATTTCTTCTATATAATCCTTGTTGCCGTGTTGCACTGATCGGATTTCCTGCTGCATTTCCGAAGGAAGCTTGGCCAAAATCTGATCCATATCACCCATCGATTCACCCCCTCTCACTCTACTGTATGCTTGTTCGATAAGCAGTATTCAATTAAAAAAGCCCCCGTGTTATCACGAAGGCTGAGCCGCACCCATTTTACATCCCGGTATTGACTGATTTTTTTTAAAAGACTATTCTTCTCCCTCATTGTCAGGGATTATTTCAAGTTTCACCTTGACTATTCTGCGGTCATTGACTTCCTCTATTTTAAAGCGAAGCTTGTCCACCTCCACAACGGGATAGTCATTAAGATCTCCTTCCGGAATCTCACCCAATCGTTCAAGCAGAAATCCCCCCAGCGTTTCGCTGTTTTCCGATTCCAGTTCCAGATCCAGGTATTCGTTCAGGTCATAGAGGGAAATCAAGCCATCCATCAGATAGTTGTTATCATCGAGCTTGATAAATTCTTCTTCCGTTTCATCAAACTCATCATCGATTTCTCCCATTATTTCTTCTACTAGGTCTTCCATTGTGACGATACCGGAAAATCCCCCATACTCGTCGATCAAAATAGCAATATGCTGTTTGCTGCTTTGCAGGTCCCTGAACAGATCATCTATTTTTTTGCTTTCGGGTACAAAATACGGTTTTCTCAAGATATCCCTTATATTGATATTCTCAAATCCTTTAGACCAAGCACATATCAGGAAATCTTTGACGTTCAATATGCCTATGATATTGTCACTGTCATCTTCATAAACAGGGATCCTCGAGTATCTGAGTTCCATCAATTCATTGATATACTCGTCTCTGGGATCATCGATATCAATCGTAAACACATCGGTACGCGGAGTCATTACCTCATAGGCGAGCTTATCGTCAAAAGCAAAGATACTGTTGATCATCTTTGCCCCATCCTCCTTTAAGAATCCCGTCTCCTGACCGACTTCCACCATTGACATAACCTCATCTTCGGAAAACTCGTCATGATCATTGACGGTGTGCTGTTTGGTCAGCTTAAGAAGTATGGTAACGGAGGCGGAAAGCAGCCACACGAAAGGGGCTGTAATCTTAGAGGCAAAAATGATAGGCCTTACAGTAAAGCGTGCTATTTTCAGCGAATGCTGAAGCGCAATTCGTTTAGGGTACAATTCACCGAAAACAAGGGTGAAATACGAAAGAACTACAGTCATAAGGACTACTGCAACCTGTGTAGGATATGGAATGGAGATCCTGCCCAGGAGATAAGCAATATCTCCTGACATTCCTGTGGCTGCCGAAGCACTGGCAAGAAATCCCGCCAAAGTTATGGCAACCTGAATAGTCGATAAAAAGCGGTTGGGTTGTTCGAGAAAATCAAGAACTAACCTGGCTTTTACATCACCTTCCTGAGCCAGTATTTTAACTTTATTCCTGTTAACAGATACAATTGCCATCTCGGCTGAGGCGAAATATGCATTTATCAGAATCAAAAAGGCTAAAAATAACAGCTGCAATCCGACTGGTATACTCGGGTCCGGATCCATTAAACATCCTCCTTAACATTTTGCAAATATGAGCGTTTCTTGATATTTAGCATATTATACCACTATTTGGGTTTGGAAACCATAAAATTTTCCGAAACACTCCGCTTGGTTCTGATCCTTAAAATCTGCTGGGGATGGGGGGCCTCTTCTATCTCGTTCCCATCCTCATCAGTCATGTATTCCAAGGTCTGCTTAAAAGGCTCCGCGTCCGGACCGGAGATCTCGATCTCGTCACCTACAGACATCTTGTTTCGCTGCTCCACCGTAGCCAGCTTTTTCTCAGGATCATAATCTCTTATGAGCCCGGTAAAATCATATTCCCTGATGTACTGACTGCTCATGTAATTTTGATCTTCTTCATCGGGCTTTCCGAAATAAAAACCCGTGGTATACAATCGGTGGCTGGCCTTGCCCATTTCTGCCATCCAATTTTCATTGAACGTCCAGTCTTTGCCATCCCTGATATAGGCGTCGATTGCCTTTCGGTAGGCACCTGTTACGGCAGCCACATAAAATACGCTTTTTATCCGTCCTTCTATTTTCAAAGAATCCAGGCCGGCTTCAACTAACTCGGGGATATGTCTTATCATACAAAGATCTTTCGAATTGAAAATATAGCTTCCTCTTTCGTCCTCAAAAACAGGATAATATTCCCCCGGCCGCTGTTTTTCGACTACATTATAATTCCACCTGCAAGGGTGTGCACATTCCCCCCTGTTTGCGTCTCTCCCCGCCATGTAGTTGGAAAGAAGGCATCTTCCCGAATAGGATATGCACATGGCTCCGTGCACAAAGGCCTCCAATTCCAAAGAGTCCGGCGTTTCATTTCTGATCGTTGATATTTCCTCTAAAGAAAGCTCCCTGGCCAGTACGATGCGCTTAATCCCTTGTTTATGCCAAAAATATGACGACATCGCATTAGTGGTGTTAGCCTGGGTACTCAGGTGCAGTTGGGCCTCGGGAAGATTTTCCTTCATCCATAGAAATATTCCCGGATCAGAGATCAGAAAAGCATCGATGGGCAAATTTTTTATCTGTTCCATGTAGCTGTCCAGCCCTTTGATGTCATCATTATGTGCAAAGATATTCAAAGTCAGATAAAGCTTTTTACCCCGGTCATGGGTATATTCGAGTCCCTTTTCCAACTGCTCCACAGTAAAATTCCGGGAACCGGCCCTCAATCCGAACCTTTCTCCTCCGCAGTAAACGGCATCCGCACCGTAATCGACGGCAATCTTAAGTTTTTCTAAGTCTCCCGCAGGAGCCAGTAATTCAATCTTTTTCATAAATGTTTACATAATATAGTTATAGTTAATCTATGTAGGTGGCTTTGTTTCGTAAATGTTCTTCATATGTTACGGAGAACACATGGGATCCGTCACCTTTGGCAAGAAAGAATAAATAATCAGTTGCTTCAGGCCAGAGGGCCGCATTTATTGATGCTATTCCCGGCGAACAAATTGGCGCCGGTGGCAAACCTGCGTTCAAATATGTATTATAAGGCGATGGGATTCGGGTATCTGCCGTGCTTAAAACGGCTTTCTGTTCTCCCAAAATATATTGTATCGTCGCACAGGACTGTAAAGGCATGTCAATTTTTAGACGGTTGTGAAACACCCCGGAAATGACAGGCCTGTCCTCGGGTACTACAGCCTCTCTTTCAATAATCGATGCCAGGATAATTATCTCTTTGAGGGTCATACCTGACGCTTTCACTTGTTCGACGTGTTCATCGGAGAAAACATAGTTGAATTGGGACAACATTTTATCGATTATATCGTGCTCATCAGTATCATTGAAGATCTCGTAGGTTTCAGGATACAAATACCCTTCCAGCCGGTTTTCCCCTTCTTTTAAATCCTTTGTAAACCAATAATCAAACTTTCCATTTTCTATTTCCTTATAGAACGTCTCTTTATTAATAAGGCCTTGTGCTTCCAGTTTATCAGCGGTTTTATATATATCATAACCCTCCGGTATTGTAAAACGCACTGTGTTGCCGCCGCCTTGTCCGTACAACAGCCGCTCTATTATTTCATTGAGGTCCATGCCCGGACTCAATGAATAGTCTCCGGCTTTGAAGCCGCCGTCATACCCGCCGAGTCTGGATTTTAAACGGAATATCAGGGCATCGGAAATTACTCCTTCCGACGCCAGAAGCTCCCCGATTGCTTTGGTTCCCATGCCTTTGGATATACTGACCGGAATGGATGCAGTGCTGCCGGGATCCATCGGGCTGACGCCTTTATTGAACCAGGTTATTAAAAACATGCCTGATAAAACAACAATCAATAAAACAACACTTATAAATGAAAGTGCAAACCGTTTTTTCTTTTTTACTCGATTCATATCAGTCTCTTGCTTACTCTTTTGAACGGGACAGATATTCTCCTGATCTGGTGTCGATCTGGATCACTTCACCTTCCTCTATGAAGATAGGTACCTGTATAATTGCCCCTGTCTCAACAGTTGCTGCCTTTGTTACATTAGTCGCCGTGTCACCTTTGACCCCCGGCTCTGTTTCGATTACTTTCAGATCCACAAAATTGGGTGGCTCTACCGAAAAAGCATTCCCTTTATAAAATTTTATCGTGGCTGCATCATTTTCTCTTATATAATGCATTGCATCTTCAACCTGATCCGCCATGAGCGGAACCTGCTCATAGCTTTCCTGATCCATGAAATAGTAAAGCTCCCCGTCATTATAAAGATACTGCATTTGCCTGGTCTCTATGTGGGCCTTGGGAAATTTATCATTAGGATTGAAAGCTTCCTCTCTGGTGGCACCCGTCAAAATATTTTTGTACTTGGTTCTGACAAAAGCGGCACCTTTTCCCGGTTTCACGTGTTGAAAATCAAGGATGATATGCGGTTCCCCGTTGATCTCAAATGTATTTCCTCTTCTAAAATCGCTTGCGTAAATCATTGGCGTCTCCTCCGATATAAAAGTTTATAAAATTATTAATTCTTTTTCTGATTTTACTAGATTGATTATACCCGATGCAGTAACTATTGCCAAGTCTTCAATGCGAACACCGAATTCTTTTGGCAGATATATGCCGGGTTCTATCGTTACTACCATATTCTCATCAAGCATTTCTTCGCTTCTTGAATTCAATGTGGGCTTTTCATGTACCTCCAGCCCTACACCATGACCTGTGCCATGACCGAAAAATGCTCCAAAATCCTTATCTGCGATTATGTCACGGCAGGCTTTGTCGGCATCACGGCACGAAACACCTTTACGAATGGTATTACATCCGGCTTTTTGAGCTTCAAGAACAATATTGTATATCTCCTTCTGCTTATCCGTTACATGCCCCAAGGCCACCGTACGTGTCATGTCCGAACAATATCCGTCGACCACACAGCCGAAATCCATAGTAATAAAATCACCGTTTTCCAGCTCCTTAGACGAAGGGACACCATGAGGCAGAGATGTTCTTGTGCCGGAAACCAGAATCGTATCAAATGACAGCGATTGAGCCCCTTCTTTCCGCAGGAACAATTCCAACTCCAAGGCGGCGTCTGCTTCCGTAATTCCGGGTTTTAAATAATCCAGCATATAAAGAAAACCTTTGTCTGCTATTTTCTGCGCTTCGGCTATGGCTTTCAACTCGTTTTCATCTTTTATGATTCTTATGTTTTCAACGATATCATCCCCTGATACGGTTTCACATCCAACCTCATCCTGAAGTTGTTTATAGTCAGAACAGGTCATATAGTTTTCTTCGATCGCCAACTTTTTTATTGACAGCTCTTTTAAAAATGAATAAAGCGTTACATTTGGATCGATGAGAATCACCCTGTACAAAGATGACAATTCCTTTGCCGCTTCTATGTAACGAAAATCAGTGAGCAGGTAATTTTCGTCAGCGGTAAAGATCAGTTTACAATTCGATGAGTTAAAACCCGTAAGATAGACTTGATTTTCAGGCTTTGAGACGAGAAAAGCCTCTATTCCCTCAGATGACATAACATCTTTCAGCTTATTGACTCTATTCTTCATTTGGTCCCATCCTTATTGCTTCCTGCAGTATTTTGTACACATCGGAAAACATCATGGTAAAGGACATTTCTGCCTGCATATACTGAGCAGCCAATGGATCCTTCATCAGTATGCCCGCCAGGTTTTGTATCTGTTCGCCCATGGAGGCATCTCCTTCCTGGCCGAACATCTGCTGTGCCTGCAGCTGAAACTGCTTTTCCTGGAAATCGTTCAGGCTTGCTGACAATTCCTCATTTTCCGAAACCTTCGATTTCATTTCCATATAGTTTTGAAACTCCCTCGATTCTTTAAGGGCCTTTGCCAACGCATGGGCATGATCATAAACATTCATTTTAAACCTCCATAAAAATAGGCAGAATTACCGGATTCCTTTTCGTCAATTGGTAGATATAAGATTGAAGATCATTTCGTACGGCGTTTTTCATCGCCCCCCAATCTTTGATATTCTCTTCCTGACATTTATAAAGTCTGTCTAAAGCTACTTTGCGGGCTGCCTCGATAAGGTCTTCTGATTCCCTGACGTACACGAATCCCCTCGATATAATATCCGGGCCGGAGCACAGCTCACCTGTGGCCTTGTCGATAGCGGCGACCACGATTATGAGCCCGCTTTCAGACAGCAACTTCCTGTCCCTTAATACAATGTTACCCACATCCCCTACACCCAAGCCGTCTACGAATACAGGATTGCAAGGTATGCTGTCTTTCATTTTTTCAATTTGATTCTTTTTGAGGGTTAATATTTCCCCATTAGTCAGAATAAAGATTTTTTCTTTGGGCATGCCTAAATTTTCGGCTATCATTGCATGTCGTCTGAGATGACGGTATTCACCGTGGACCGGTAAGAAGAACTTCGGCCGGATCAGTGAATGAATAAGCTTTAGCTCTTCTTCGGCTGCATGTCCGGAAACATGTATGTCGGCGATATCGGAATATATTACTTCGGCACCTCTTTCAAAAAGTCTGTTAACGACATTTGATACGGTTTTTTCATTTCCGGGGACCGGTGTGGACGATAGTATGACTACGTCGCCCTTTTTGATCTGTATCGCTTTATGATCATTTGTTGCCATTCTGGACAATGCAGACATGGGCTCGCCCTGGCTGCCCGTAGTAATGATAACGAGCTCCGAATCTTTAATATTCTTAGCCTTGTTGATATCGACCAGGACGTTGTCGGGAATCTTCAGATAGCCTATTTCTTTAGCGATATTAACAACGTTGACCATGCTTCTTCCCGATATCGCTACCTTGCGTTTAAACATAATGGCGGTGTCTATGATTCTTTGTACACGATGCACGTTGGATGAAAAAGTGGCAATCAGAATCCTGGTACTGCAGTTGCGGAAAATATTCTCTAAAGCAACACCTACTGTCCTCTCTGATGGGGTATATCCCTTTCTTTCTGCATTCGTACTGTCTGCCATCATCAGCAGAACGCCCTTTTCACCAATTTTCGCCAGTCGATGAAAATCGATGGGTTGACCATGCAAAGGAGTATAGTCGATCTTAAAATCGCCCGTATGAAAAATCATGCCCACCGGCGTATCTATAGCGAGGCATACTGAGTCGGCTATAGAATGAGTAGTACGTATAGCCTCGATTTTGAAATCTCCCACTTTAAATGTCTGGCCGGCCTTGATAGTGTTCAACTTCGCTTTAAGACCATGCTCCTTAAGTTTGTTTGCTACTAATTCTAACGTCAATTTAGTGCCGTAGATCGGCACGTCCACCGTTTGAAAAAGATAAGGGATGGCACCTATATGATCCTCATGCCCGTGGGTAAGAACCATTCCCCTTAATTTTTCTTTGTTTTTCTCCAAATATCCGAAATCCGGAATTACAATATCTATGCCGAACATTTCGTCATCCGGAAAAGACAGGCCGCAGTCTATTATCAGAATATCATTCTTATATTCCAAAACGGTCAAATTTTTACCGATCTCATTTAATCCGCCCAGAGGAATAAGTTTGACTGACTGACCTTCCTTCAAGTTTTCAGTTAATCTCAAATTTTTTTCCTTTCTATTTTATTACTATGTTTACAAGCTTGCCGGGTACAGGAATTGTCTTTATCACGTTCTTTCCGTCCAGCAATGCCAAAACCGCATCGTTGTTCAAAGCTTCCCTCGTTAATTCTTCCCGGGAGAGTCCGCTGGCAACCATGATGCGTTCTTTAACTTTACCGTTTATCTGAATGACTATTTCAGTTTCGTCTCTGATCAAAGCCTTTTCATCATATTGGGGCCATGATTGAAAATAAAGGCTGTTTTCATGCCCCAGATGCTGCCACATTTCTTCGCAAATATGCGGAGTAAAAGGTGCCAGCAATAATACTAAGCAATCAATGGCATATCTTAAAAGTCCTTTATTGTTTTCCGGCCCGGTCTTGTATTTATAGAGCTCGTTTACAAGTATCATGACAGCTGATAAGGCCGTGTTAAAGTTGAATCTGTTGCCAAGATCATCTGTAACTTTCTTTATTGTGGCATTTAATGCGTAATTTAATTCCTTATCATTGTTGTTTATGCAGTTATAAGAATCGCCTGCACCAATCAATTCATCCCTCAGTTCGTAAACTAATCTGTAAACCCTGGAAAGAAAACGGTAGCTGCCCTCAACACCTGCGTCCGACCACTCTAATTCTTTTTCGGGAGGTGATGCAAACAAAATGAAAAGCCTGGCCGTATCGGCGCCGTATTTTTTTATTATCTCTTCAGGACTTACTACATTGCCCTTGGATTTGGACATCTTAAATCCGTCCTTCAGAACCATGCCCTGAGTCAACAGGTTGGTAAAAGGTTCAGTGCAGGGTGAATAACCTATATCATAAAGGAATTTATTAAAAAATCTCGCATATAGCAGATGGAGTATGGCATGCTCAACCCCACCTATATACTGATCGACAGGCATCCAGTATTCAGCTTTCTTCATGTCCCAGATCTCTTTGTCATTCTTAGCATCGGTATATCTTAAAAAATACCAGGAAGAATCCAGGAAGGTATCCATCGTATCCATTTCCCGCACTGCAGAACCTCCGCATTTCGGGCAGACGGCATCGGCGAAAGTTTTGCTCGTGGTCAGTGGAGATTCACCTTTACCTGTGAACTCCACATCCGTAGGAAGAAGGACGGGAAGATTTTCCAACTTTTCCGGTACCCATCCGCAAGTTTCGCAATGCAACATGGGAATAGGGGTGCCCCAGTAACGTTGCCTGGAGATAAGCCAATCCCGCAATCTATAATTGACCGATATCGTACCAAGCCCTTTATCCTCCAAAAATTTCGATATTTTCTTGATTGCATCCTGATTATTCATTCCATTGTAACCTTCGGAATTGATCATTTTGCCTTCTGCC
>CAYYHH010000005.1:6674-10163 GCA_964471645.1 uncultured Oscillospiraceae bacterium | reverse complement strand
AGCTTGAGGGGTTGTGGCATCGCTCAGCCAGTTTTGCAGGAAAGTTGATTCTGCCAAACGTAGCACGTTTTGACAAGCTTGTTTCGCCAAGAGGAAAGGCTTTTTGCCTTCTGCCTCAAATGCCTCTTTGAGATCATAGAGATCTATGTCAGGATTTTCCGGATCGATTACCGGAATTACCGGAAGATCATATTTTCGGGCAAATTCAAAGTCCCTTTGGTCGTGTGCGGGAACCGCCATAATTGCGCCTGTACCATAGTCCATCAGCACATAATTTGCAATGTATATAGGTACTTCTCCGCCTGTCATGGGATTGACGGCATAACGGCCGATGAAAACCCCTTCCTTTTCCAATGCGGTCGAAGTCCTTTCGATATCGCTTAAATGTTGGAGTCTGCCCAGAAATTCAGATACGTCCTTTTCGTATTTTTCATCCTCAACCAGTTCCTTCACGTAAGGATGTTCGGGTGCAAGAACCATGTACGTTACACCGAATAAAGTATCGGGTCTCGTTGTGAAAACCCTCAATTTTTTGTCTGTACCGGCAATTGTGAAATCAACCTCAGCACCTTCGCTCTTACCGATCCAATTCCGCTGCATGATTTTGACCTTTGAAGGCCAGCCTTCCAGGTGGTCCAGATCCGAAAGAAGACGTTCGGCATAATCTGTTATTTTAAGATACCACTGCTCCAGATCCTTTTTTTCTACCGATGTGTGGCAGCGTTCGCATCCCCCGTCGACAACCTGTTCGTTGGCCAGAACCGTCTGGCATGACGGGCACCAGTTTACGGGATTCTTTTTCTTATAGGCCAATCCATTGTTGAAGAATTGAATGAAAATCCACTGCATCCACTTGTAATAATCGGGGTTACAGGTTGCAACCTCCCTGTCCCAATCGTAACTGAGTCCCAGGGTTTTCAGCTGTTCTCTCATTTCCCCAATATTTTCATGTGTCCATATATTCGGATGTATTCCATTTTTAATAGCTGCATTTTCGGCAGGTAATCCGAAAGAATCCCAGCCCATAGGGTGCAATACATTTTTGCCGCACATCGTAAGGTACCTGGAAATCACATCTCCGATAGAATAGTTTCTGACATGGCCCATGTGAAGCTTACCGGAAGGATAAGGAAACATCTCCAGAAGATAATACTTTTCTTTTTTTACATCCTCTGTTGTTTTGAAGATTTTTTCTTCGTCCCAGTATCTTTGCCATTTTTTCTCGATTTGACTGTAATTATATTGTTGATCCATCAGGCTCATCCTCCGTAAGCAGTATTAGTATTAATCTTCTATGTCAAGAAAGCAGCAGTCTCCCCAAATTTTTTCTATATTGTAGCGCATTCTCTGCTCTTCCGAAAATATATTTACTATGATATCTCCGTAATCCATTAATATCCATCCGGAGCTTTGTTTTCCTTCAATATTTTTTGCGATGACACCGTCTTTCGCCAGCTGATCTGCTACCTCCGAAGCCAGGGTCCCCACCTGTCTTTCGGAACCTCCGGTAGACAATACCAAATAGTCTGCAAATGAGGATCTGCCCATAACATCAATGACTATCAGGTCTCTGGCCTTTTTCGCGGATAGCACAGCTGCAATTTTCAATGCGATTTCTTTATTATCCATCTTCTCTCCTTCCTTTTGCCAGCAGATGATCTCTGGCCATAATGGTATTTTTGTCTAATATATTTCCTTTATTATTGACATATTCGACGGTTTTGTTCATTACCTCTATGCAAGCCTCATCTAAATCGCTGTAAGCTATGGCTCTGAGTTCATCAATGCCGGGGTATTGCCTGCCCGGTTCGATGGCATCGGCCAGATAAATGATTTTTTCCAGAGATGACATTCCTCGCCTGCCTGTAGTATGATAACGTACCGCATTGAGAATGTCCTTATCTTCAATAAACCAATCGCGTTTCAACAATTCCGCAGCGATTATTCCGTGTACAAGTTCGGGACTATCGGCGCAGCGTGGGTCAATGCCAAATTCCCGGGAATAAGCTATGATTTCCTCGGTGGACTTGCACCTTGCCATATCATGGGCCAGAGCCGCAAATTCGGCTTTTAATGGATCTGTACCGTAGCGTAAGGCCAGTCTTTTTGCTTCTGCAACCACCCCTAATGTGTGTTCCATGCGTTTTTTTGAAAGCATGTTTTCAACTGTATCCATCAATTGGGAAATTTTCATGTTGTTCATTCTATCATAGTTGTCACTTTCTTACAAGTTGCGATAAAGTCCGTTATCTTCAATGTAACTTATCACATCACTTGGCAAAAGGTAACGAATTGATTTGTCTTCGCTTATTCTCATTTTTATTTCCGATGATGAAATATCGATCTTTGGCATGTGAACCCTGTGGATTCTGGCCCCGTATTCGACGGTCATTCTTTTTATCATTTCATCCCGGGCTCTGTCCTTATACCTGGGCCTCGACCCGACTATGATCGGAAAATTTTTTAGTATGCCGTCCTTATTCTTCCAACCTTCCATACCCAAAAAGGCGTCGGTGCCGCAAATAAAATACAGATCAGCGGCATTCCCCAGTTTTTCCTTCAGAGCCTCCAATGTGTCAATGGTATACGAAATATCGGGCCCGCACAGTTCCATGTCCGATACGGAAAAATTCGGATTGTCCCTGATTGCCATGGAAACCATATTAAATCTGTGCTTATCCTCGACGCATTGCCGTATAATTTTATATGGCGATTTTTTGGCAGGCATGAATATTACTTCATCCAGGCCTGCTTCAACCCTTGCCTGTTCGGCAAGGATCAGGTGTCCGAAATGAATAGGGTCAAACGTGCCGCCGATCAAGCCGATTTTTTTCATTGATGATCCTTTACAATATCGATTCCCAGTTCCGCCAGCTGATCTTCGGAAGCCGTTGACGGCGCCTCCGAAAGCATGCATACCGCTGCCTGATTTTTGGGGAATGCTATGACTTCACGAATGCTCTTTTCGCCGCATAACAGCATTACCAGGCGATCAAGCCCGTACGCAATGCCACCGTGGGGAGGTGTCCCGTATTTGAACGCCTCCAACAAGAATCCAAATTTGTTGTCGGTTTCTTCCTCGGAAAGACCCAACACACTGAACATTTTGCTTTGCAGATCCCTGTCATGGATCCTGATGCTGCCCCCGCCCAGTTCAACGCCGTTCAATACGATATCGTAAGCCTTTGCCTTGGCTTTAGCGGGATTCGTGTCTAAAAGGGGAATGTCCTCTTCCCTCGGTGAGGTAAAAGGGTGATGCATTGCTTTAAATCTATCGGTTTCATCATCCTGCTCCAAAAGCGGGAAGTCGACCACCCACAGGAGGTTATAGATTTTGTCGTCAAGCATCCCCAGCCTGTCCGCAATTTCTCTCCTAAGAAAACCCAGACTGTCAAAGACAACCTTCGGTTGTCCCGCAACGATCAGAATTAAATCCCCGGGCCCCCCGTCCGCCGAGGAAGCCAGGTCATAAAGCCCCTCGCTGTCATA
>CAYYHH010000005.1:0-6664 GCA_964471645.1 uncultured Oscillospiraceae bacterium | reverse complement strand
GAACTTATTGAAGGATGATGTTATGTCACTGTCCCCTACCCGGATCCATGCCAGCCCCTTTGCTCCGTAAGCCTTGATTTCATCCTGCAGCTTGTCCAGGTCCTTCCGGCTGAAATCCTTGCTGTGTCCGCAAATATTTATTGCTCTTACATCCCCGCCGCTCGAAACAGCATCCGAAAAAACGGGGAATTTTGACCCGGACACTTTCTCATTCAGGGGTTTCAGTTCGAAGCCGAATCTGGTGTCAGGTTTATCGCTGCCGTAGCGTTCCATTGCTTCGTCATATGTGATCCTGGGCAAGGGTATGCTGATATCTGTATCCATCAGCTCTTTAAAAAGCCTTTTAAGGTATTTTTCCTGAATGTCAATAACGTCGTCTACATCTACAAATGACATTTCAACATCAATCTGTGTAAATTCAGGCTGCCTGTCAGCCCTCAGATCCTCATCTCTGAAACACTTGACAATTTGAAAATAACGGTCGGCTCCCGAAACCATAAGGATCTGCTTGAACATCTGTGGCGACTGGGGAAGGGCATAGAACTTCCCGCGATTCACTCTGCTTGGAACCAAATAATCCCTGGCTCCTTCCGGTGTGGGTTTTATGAGCATCGGGGTTTCGATTTCGGTGAATCCGCAACTGTCGAAAAAATCACGCGTCAGTTTTG
Organism: uncultured Oscillospiraceae bacterium; assembly: GCA_964471645.1. Classification (GTDB taxonomy): domain Bacteria; phylum Bacillota; class Clostridia; order Peptostreptococcales; family Anaerovoracaceae; genus UBA1426. The sequence continues at coordinate 5,996 of CAYYHH010000005.1, read as the reverse complement.
TAACCTTGTGGCGAAACATCAGATTCTTTTGCATTTTATTTTTACGAAGGTCAAGATATCGATATTTCATTCTGAGGTTTTCTGAGACCTCATCATTGTCTTTAATATATATCGGAGGCGTCTCTGCCTGAGAATAAATGACAAGATCATCGGCAAACACCTCTATTTCCCCGGTGGGAAGATCTTTATTTTTCGCCTGCCGCTCCCTTACAACACCGCTTATTCCCACTACGAATTCATTGCGAAGGCTGTCGGCCTTATCAAACAGTTCTTTGGGAACATCCTCATTAAACACAATCTGAACAATCCCTGTTTTGTCACGCAAGTCGCAAAAAATGAGACTTCCCAGGTTTCTGCGCTTTTGTATCCATCCGTTTAAAACCACTCTGTCTCCAATGTGGGATCCGTTCAGTTCGCCGCACATCATTGTCCTTTTAAGTATTTCTGCCACAGTCTTTCCTCCTCAATGGTCAAATATTCCTTTTCTTTTTCTGTCAATCATTTCTTCGATTCGTTCTATATATATCTGGTAATTTGCAACATTGGGGATTCTTTCAAGCCGATTTTCTTCCGGGTACCGGACCTTGGTTATCGCTCCTGCCCCCAAGGCCAGAATCGTCTGGTCTTCTTCCATAATCCTTATGTTGTAAACACTTTCTTTCCCGGGAAATGAATAGCCCACATTTTCCAGATTTCCCGCCATTTGTTTCTGACGATACAAATAATATGGAATATATCCCGATTCCTCCAGCATACTTCTGCCCGATCCCAGCATCAAATCTATTTTCTCCCCCTGGCGATAACTGTATTCCTTATCGATATCTTTCAGTCCCGAGGCTCTTTTTACCGCAAGGGTATGGATGGTTATGTTGTCAGGACCCAATCCTATTATGGTTTTAAGGCTATTGGCAAAGTCTCCCGGATCCTCATCCGGTAAGCCTGCTATCAAATCAGTGTTTATTACATTAAAACCTAAGCTGTCCGCAATACTAAAAGCCGATATAACATCCTCGGGACTGTGCCTTCTGCCTATTTTGTCCAAGGTTTCCGGTTTCATTGACTGCGGGTTTATACTGATTCTGTCTACCCCGCTTTCCCTGAGCACAACCAACTTTGATTCGGTTATAGTATCCGGCCTTCCCGCTTCGACGGTAAATTCTTTGGTTGCCCCCAAATCAAAACTCTCTTCGATAGTCTTAAGCAATCCGGACAGGTCTTCGTCTTTCAAAACAGTAGGAGTTCCACCGCCGATGTAGACGGATTCGGGAAACAAGCCTTGTCTGGCAGCAGCTTCCCCGGCAAAGCGAATTTCGTATTCGAGGGCTTCAAGATACTTTTTAATACTGTCATAATCCGCCTGATAGGAGGGGAAAGAACAATAAACGCATCTTGTGGGGCAAAAGGGTATCCCTATATACAAACCTATAAGATTTGGGGATTTTTCTTTCAAGTACGGCAATTGCGCCTCGCGAATCGACAGCAGGAGCTGCGCCTTTCCCTGCTCACATAATATTGATTTGTGAGCGTATCTATAACTTGTTCCGGTGAGTTCCCCTTTGCCAACAGTTCTCCGACCAGCTTCACGGGCCTGACACCGGTCAGAGTCCCCCATTTCAAAGAACGACCCGTATACATCCTGAGGCAGTCGTAGATGTATTTTTTGCCATCGTCCCTGGTTTCAACATTGTCGGGCAGCCGTATGAGAATATCCTCCGTTGTACTTTGAGTGTCTTCCCAAGGGTCGCTTTCTAGAATGCAGAAAGCCGATTGGGGTAAAAACATTCTGACCATTTCAGTCAGTTCGTACACCTGTCTGACACGATTGAAATAAAATTTATACAAACGGATTGTGCTCCTTCTCGTTCCCGATGGTAGTTGTTCCCATATGTCCAGGATAAACTTTGGTGTCTTCAGGCAGAGAATACAGTTTCTCTTCGATGGATCTCCTGAGTTCATGAAAAGAAGATCCGGGGAAATCAGTTCTTCCCACCGATCCCGCAAAAAGTGTATCCCCGCTGAATACGCAATTCCCTACGTGAATCGACATCCCACCCGGAGTGTGGCCGGGGGTAAAGAGGAATCTCAAAACCATGCCCCCGACATTCAATACATCATCATCTTTTACGCCGCGATCCGGGGTAACAGACAAAGGAAACCCGCAAGTCATGGAAGAATAGTTCCTTTTAGGATCGTTCAAAAGGGAGCCTTCCTCTTCGTGGGCAACCACAAGGGCCTCCGGCCATGCGTTTTGATAAGCTTTTATTCCGCAAATATGGTCTCCGTGACCGTGAGTTAAAACTATATATTCAACTGTGATATCGTTATCCTTTACAAATTGCAAGAGTTTTTTGTCTTCCCCACCCGGGTCTACAAGAAATCCCTTTTTTGTATCTTCGTCTACTGCCAGATAAGTGTTAACAGACAAAGGTCCCGTCATATAGCTATAAATCTGCATAAACATCTCCTTCATTTTAAAACTTTTTCCTGCTATCTATGATCAGAGTTACCGGCCCGTCATTGTCAATTTTGACCAGCATCTCTGCTTGAAAAACGCCTTCCTCAACATGTATTCCCTTATTCCTGCATATTGCAACAAAATCATCATACATTTTTTTTGCCGTTTCCGGTCTTGCCGCCTTAATAAAGCTGGGGCGCCGACCTTTTCTGCAATCTCCCAACAATGTGAACTGGGAAACAACCAGCATGTCCCCTCCCACATCGATCAATGAAAGGTTCATTTTTCCGGCATCGTCCTCAAATATTCTCAAATCTGTTATCTTTTCTGCCATATAGCTCACATCGGCGGCAGTATCCCCATCTTCAACTCCGAGGAGGACCATTAATCCTCTGCCGATGGATCCGCGAACAATCCCTTCCGCCAGTACCTGTGACTTTATTACTCTTTGCACAACCGCTCTCATATATTGACCCGCCTTGTAATTCAATCGTTTATTTATAGATTTGCCCTGTAGGCGTCCGTTACGCCGGGGACGGTCCTGAGCCTTCTGACCACTTTCTCCATTTGGCCTGTATCCGTAAGCGATAAAGTCATGGTTATGGTAACAATGCCGTCCTTGCCGCTCTTTGCGTTTACGCCGGTTATCCTGACATCCATGTCCTCGCATACTCTTGATATGTCCGAAAACAGTCCTTTCCTGTCTTCTGCCAGCAGCTGTATATCGGCATCATAAGATACGTTGCTTTTTTTCTTGTTCCATTCGACTTTTATAAAACGTTGTTTTTCATGTTCGGGCAGCGATAACATGTTGATACAATCCGAACGATGAACGGACACTCCCCTGCCTTTTGTTATAAATCCGATGATTTCATCCCCCGGCACGGGGTTGCAGCATTTTGCAAAGCGTATGAGCAGGTCGTCCATGCCCTCTATAGTAACTCCGTTTTGTGGAGGCTCTTTAAATCTTGGCTTTTCCTCGAGCCGGGCCTCTTCCTTTTCCTTCTTTTTCAGCTCCAGTTGTTTTTCTTCATGGTAGTATTTTTGTAAAAGAGTTACAACCTTTGACAGGAGTACTCCTCCATAGCTTATGGATGTGAAAAGTTCGTCGGAGGATGCGATGTTCATGGATTTTGCAGCTTTGTTTATCCATTGATGGCGAATAATCTGCTGGGGGTCATATCCTTTTCTTTTGACGTACTTCTCCAGCATATCTTTGCCTTTTTCAATATTTTCGCCCTTGTTCTCCTTCTTTAAATACTGTCTTATTTTATTTCTGGCGGCATTGCTTTTCACAATTCTCAGCCAGTCTATGCTCGGCCCCTTGCTGGAGGATGATGTTACTATTTCAACTATTTCACCGTTTTTCAGTGTATAATCGATAGGTACCATTTTTCCGTTGACTTTTGCACCTATACACTTTGCACCGATAGCCGTGTGAATTTTGAAAGCAAAATCCAAGGGGGTGGAACCGGCAGGCAGCTCAATAACATCTCCCTTCGGCGTAAAGACAAACACCTGGTTTGAAAACAAGTCCACTTTCAGGGTTTCAACGAACTCTTTGGAGTCCATTAAATCTTGCTGCCATTCCAGTGTTTGACGAAGCCAGGCAAGTTTTACTTCTTCTTTATCTTCTTTTATACCTTCCTTGTACTTCCAATGGGCAGCGATACCATATTCCGCTATTTTATGCATTTCTACAGTTCTGATTTGTATTTCGAACGGATTTCCGTCATCGCCGATTACGGTAGTGTGAAGCGATTGGTAGCGGTTGGGTTTAGGCATCGCTATATAGTCTTTGAACCGCCCCGGTATGGGTTTCCATCTTGTATGTACCAAACCCAAAACAGCATAGCAATCCCTTACAGTGTCCACAATGATTCTGACGGCTGTCAGATCAAATATCTCGTCCAGCTGTCTGTTCTGATATTTCATCTTCCTGTATATGCTGTAAAAATGTTTGTTCCGCCCCCGAATCTCGTACTTTATATCCAGGTTGTCCAAACCTTCTTTAATGATTTCTATTACCTTTTTAATATTCTCTTCACGTTGTTCTCTTTTTAAACTGACCTGCTTCACTAAATCATAATACGTTTCCGGTTCCAGCTCTTTCAATGCAATATCTTCCAGCTCAAATTTCATGGCAAATATACCCAGCCTGCTGGCAAGAGGTGCGTAAATTTCAAGAGTTTCCTTGCATTTTTCTATTATTTGGTTCTGATCCATGTAGTTTATTGTGCGCAGATTATGGAGCCGGTCAGCCAACTTGATAATAAGAACCCTTATGTCCTTTGACATAGCAAGAAACATCTTCCGCAGATTTTCAGCCTGGCGCTCTTCTTTGCTTTCAAAAACCAACGAACCCAGTTTGGTCACCCCATCGACGAGGAGGGCCACTTCTTCCCCGAAATCCTTTTTTAAATTCTCCAGGGTATATGGGGTATCTTCCACGGCATCGTGAAGAAGGCCCGCGATCAGCGTGTTCTCATCCATGCCCAGATCGGCTAAAATCACAGTAACAGCCATAGGGTGAATAACATAGTCTTCTCCCGACATCCGCTTCTGTCCCATATGGATCTGCTCTGCTTTTAAATAAGCCTTTTTTAACAGCTCGCTGTTATAATTGGGATTTATCTCAAGCAGCGTACGCAGAAAATTCTCCATGCGTGATTTGTCTTCCATAAATGAATCTCTCTGTTATTTCCCCCTGTACCTCGGTCTGTTGACCGCTTTGTCGATCTCGTAATAAACTGTATTCGAAATGGTGATCGAAGAAATAGCACCTGCGATTATACCAACCATCAGCGGCGTTATAAACTCCCGTATGCTTTCGCCTCCAAGGATAAGCAAAGGAATAATGGCCACAATGGTCGTAATGGATGTCATTAAGGATCTTGCTATTGTCTGGTTGATGCTCTTGTCTATCAATTCTTCCATCTTGGTTTTTTTCATGATCTTCAGGTTTTCTCTGATCCTGTCAAAGATTACAATAGTATCGTTGACCGAATAACCTATTATTGTCAGCAAAGCAGCTATAAATGGATTGTTTATAGGAATATGGAAGAATCCATAAAACGCTATCATGATCAGCACATCATGCAACAGCGAAACTACCGCCGCAACCCCGAATTTCCACTCAAACCTTATTATAATATAGATGAGCATTCCAATTGTGGCAATCAGCAGCGCTTTGAAAGAGTTTGCTTTAAGCAGATTACCTACGGAGGCGCTGAATTGTTCAACGGCAAGCAGATTGCTGTCGTTTAAACCAAACTCTTCGTACATGTCCTTTAGTAGTAGGTTTCGCTCTTCGTTTTCAAGGGATTGGGTGGTCTTGATTATGATTTGGGTATTCCCTTCTCCCGCATGTACAATTGTTCCATCTATATCGTTTTCTTTTAATACTTTTTCCACATCGGAAACCGGGACGGTCGTGCCCATTTCAAATTGCAGCATTGTTCCGCCTGTAAAATCGATTCCCCAGTTAAACCCTCGGAAAAAGCCTGTCCCTATACCGGCTATAATAAGTACCACCGCAATG
>CAYYHH010000004.1:1837-20305 GCA_964471645.1 uncultured Oscillospiraceae bacterium | reverse complement strand
TCGTTAGAAGCCCCTCATCAATCTAATCCGCTAAAAGATTTAACAAGACCTTTCGCGGCATAAATTCAAAATTCGAACCAGCAAAAAATTAGTATCCAAATTGTCCTTTTGGAAGATTGTATGGGGCTGATTTCTCGATGCAAATTTGGCCCTAATCCGATGAAGGTCGATGAAAGCCAACGGTGAAGGCTAAGGGGCGTGAAAACGATTGCGAAAAATATCGAATCGATCCAACTAAGTGTACTTTTTCATATTATTTGTTATAATCAAATCGATTGGCAGTTGTTATATTTCGCGGATGTTTGCCGCTGCGACGAAGATCTTTTGGCAAGGGGGGAATAATATTATGCGGTTTTATATTGTAGACGCCTTTACAGAGCAAGTATTTGGAGGAAATCCGGCGGGTGTCGTCATTGTGCCGGAAGGCAGCGAATATCCGCCCGATTCCGTTATGAAAAATATTGCGGCAGAGCTTCGGTATTCGGAGACGGCGTTTGTTCAGAGGATAGATAAGGATCGATTCAAATTGCGATACTTTACACCGACGGATGAGGTTGAACTCTGCGGCCATGCGACAATAGCCACATTCTGCGCTCTGACGGATGCCGGACAAGTATTCAACAATGCAGATTACAAAGCCGAAACAGCAGCGGGGAGTTTAAATATCAGCCTGGAAAGAGGCTCGGTGATGATGGACATGGCACCGCCCGAATATATAAAAACAATATCAACGAGAGATGAGTTAGAAGAATTATACGGGGTAATGGGATTACCGGAAGAAGCGGGCAGGGTATCCCTGGAAGGGGAATGGGCGCTTTATCCGGAAATAATCTCCACCGGACTGCCTGATATCATTCTTCCTGTTTTAGATAACAACGCCCTGGTGAGGATAAAACCTGATTTCACAGCCCTGGCACAATTGTCAGAACGGCATGGTGCTATCGGCGTACACGCTTTTGCCCCGGGTGAAGGACTAATAGGGAGCGATTGCTGCGAAGGCGCATGCGACCTTTCCCAGGTGACAGCATATTGCAGGAACTTTGCGCCCTACGTTGGAATAGATGAAGAGGCGGCCACCGGAACAGCAAATGGCGCTCTGACCTATTATCTATATAAAAATGCGCTGATCGATGCGGGCACAGGCTGCAGATTTCTGCAAGGGGAGGCAATGAACCGGCCGTCAATCATTATGAGCACAATAAACGCCGACGAGTCCGGATTAAAAATCCGAGTCGGCGGCGCAGGTGCAATTCTTGCCAAAGGGGAAATATATGAATTTGATTAGGGTTATGCCAGTTCAGCCCCTTTTAACAAGGCCGCACGGTTTGTTCGCAAAAGATCAGGATTCTTTTGGCCGAACATATCGGATACCAACTCCATTATTGTTTCCATAGAAACCACTTTGGTCGCCTTGACATAAGCGCCCAGCATGATCATGTTTATGACCTTTATATTGTTCAGATCATTGGCAATGTCATTTGCCGGAACATAGATTGTATCGATATCATCCCTTGGCACCTTCTCGATTATCAGTGAACTGTTTACGATGATCTTGCCGCCGGGAACAACGCTGCCCATGAATTTGTCAAGGGAGGGTCGATTCAGTGCCAAAACAGCCGAAGCCTCGGATATTATCGGGTTAGCAATGAGATTGTCGGAAATAACTATATGACAATTGGCGGTTCCGCCACGCATCTCGGGGCCATAGGAAGGCAGCCAGGAAACATTCTTGCCTTCTTTTAATGCTGCCTGTGCCAGGATCCTGCCTGCAGTCATTACGCCCTGGCCTCCGAAACCGGCCATTATAACCTGGTGTAACATACTATTTCCCCTCCTCAATTGATCTGAAATTGCCGATAGGATAATATGGGATCATATTTTCTTCCAGCCATGTTAATGCCTCAACGGGCGTCTTTCCCCAATTTGTAGGACATGTAGAAAGCACTTCCACAAAGGTAAAGCCTTTTCCTTCCATTTGAATTTGAAAAGCTTTCTTTATCGCCTTTTTTGCCTGTATAATATGTTTGACGTCATGGACAGAGACCCTTTCGACAAATACAGCCTTTGGAATTGTCGCAAGCATTTCACTTACCTTCAGAGGCATTCCGGAATGTCCTTCGTCTCTTCCCATGGGTGCCGTCGTGGCTTTTTGACCGATCAAAGTTGTAGGAGCCATTTGTCCGCCCGTCATTCCATATATAGCATTATTGATAAAGATAGTGGTGATTTTCTCTCCGCGTCCTGCTGCGTGGACTATCTCCGCCGCACCGATAGATGCCAGATCTCCGTCCCCCTGATATGTAAAGACAGTCAGATCGGGGTTGGTTCTTTTAATACCGGTACCGACCGCCGGGGCCCTCCCGTGAGCGGCTTCAAACATGTCGCAATTAAAATAATCGTATGCGAACACGGCACAGCCTACAGGAGCAATGCCTACCGCTTTGCCCAGCACTCCCAGCTCTTCCAACGATTCGGCTATCAGCCTATGTATAATACCGTGGGTACAACCGGGACAATAGTGAAACTCTTTATCCGTCAAGCCCTTTGTCTTTTCAAAAACAACCTTCATATTACAGTACCTCCGCAATGATACGCCTTATTTCATCAGCCACAGCAGTTGCCTCGGGAACCATTCCGCCGGTCCTGCCGTAGAAGTGAACAGGTTTCTTTCCTTCAACGCCAAGCCTGACGTCTTCTACCATCTGTCCCATGCTCATCTCAACCGTTAAAAAGGCTTTTACATTTGGTATAGATGCCGTTTTATTAATGATATCGTAGGGGAAAGGCCACAAAGAAATCGGCCTTATCAAACCCGCCTTAATGCCGGATTTATCTAAATTATCGATAGCATTCTTTACGACTCTCGAGGTCATTCCGTAAGCAACGCATACGACTTCCGCATCTTCCAAATTGTAGGTCTCGTATTTTACTTCATTTTTTTCTATTACCGCATATTTTTCAAATAAGCTGATATTGAGAGCCTCGCACTCTTCCGGATTCAAGAAAAGGGAATTGACAATGTTGGGTGGTCTGATTCCATTGGTGCCGTTGGCAGCCCAGTTTTTATCCGGAAGCTGTCGCCTGGGTATGGGATAAAACTCGACAGGCTCCATCATCTGCCCAATCATTCCGTCACCCATGATCATTACCGGCGTCCTGTAAAAGTCGGCTATATCAAAGGCCTCCTGCACCAGATCCACCGCCTCCTGAACAGAATTGGGGGCCAATACCACCAGTTTGTAATCCCCGTGCCCGCCGCCTTTGCAGGCCTGAAAATAGTCAGATTGGGCAGGCTGTATGCCGCCGAGGCCGGGTCCGCCCCTGACGATATTCACGACAACGCAGGGCAAACTTGAGGCAGCGATATAGCTGATACCTTCTTGCATAAGGCTGACTCCGGGGCTGGAAGACGATGTCATGACCCGCACACCCGTGCCGGCGGCACCATAGACCATATTGATAGAAGCAACCTCAGATTCGGCCTGTAAAAAGCACCCGCCGACCTGCGGCAGACGATATGCCATATATTCGGAAATCTCATTCTGAGGGGTGATGGGGTAGCCGAAAAAATACTTACAATCTGCTTTGACCGCGGCCTCCGCTATCGCCTCATTTCCTTTCCATAATTCTTTACCCATGTAATTATTCTCCTTATCGTTAATACCTTTCCACTGTTATTACCACATCAGGGCAAATTCTTGCACAGGCAGCACAGCCCGTGCACTTATCCATTTCCTCGACAAAAGCGGGAAAATATCCTTTCTGGTTGGGTCTTTGCTCGTTCAGCCTGATTATTTTTACGGGACATACAATAGTGCACAGTTCACAACCTTTGCACCTTTTTTCATCAAATATTACTCTACCCGCCATTTCTTCCTCCTAAATAATTCTATATTTCCCACGGTTTTTTCAGGTAAATGTCAATCGGGAATACCTCATTATCAATTATATTGCCTATTTCTCCGTTTAGCAGTTCTTTATTGACCAGTGTATATTTGATCGGCAACCCGGTCAATTCCGAGATTCGTTTACATAATTCCTGCCCCTTCATAACATCATCGAGAGTAGTCAATTGGCATAAATGTGTATTGTTGATCAGGGCTGTTATTTTTTGTCCGGAGGCCTCCTCAATGGATTTAAGGTAACTTAAAGCTGCATCCACATTATTTGTAAGGGGCCTGTTTGCATTGACCACGAAAAACATCTCGTAAGGTTCATTGTCCAGGTATTTGTGGTATCTGGCCAATACATTGGCTCCGGCCTTATCCCCCCCAATATCGAGCACAACAGAATAATCCCCGTCTTGAAAAACAGAAAATATTTCTGCGGAAAGGGCAGGGACTTCAACGGCCGGTGCTTTCACAGAGGACGATATGACACGAATCCCTTTCTCATTCAATAAGGGTTCCATCTCTCTGGAGCGAAAGTAAGGATTTACTATATCCAAATCGACAATTGCTATTTTGTCGGCGTACTCCGATAGTTTCAAAGTATAGTTGATAGCGAATTCCGTTTTTCCGCTGCCGTAATGGCCGGTAATAATATTGATCCTGATGCTATTTATCATATAACCAATCCTTGTCAGCCAATTCCAGCCAAATACCGCCTCCCAAAGATTGAGGGCGGGCGATTCGTCCGTCGGACTCCATTGTATTGAGAAGAACTTTTAATAATTTGATCATTGAATTTAATTATAGCATAAAATCCGATTTAATTATAGCAGTATCAATTTTCCAACATTGTACACAATGAACGCAACGATCCATGCCACTGCGGTCTGGAACGTTACCGTTGCAAGGGCACCCCACATGCTTCCCATTTCCCTCCTGGCTGCAGCCACTGTGGCTACACATGGCATATAAAGCAGGCAGAATACCAAAAAGACAAAACCGGTCAGGGGTGTAAATATTTCACCCATCATCGCGGGCAAAGATGCCGAATCAGGGGCACCCAGCAGTATTGCGAAGGTACTGACAACCGCTTCTTTGGCCGAAAGTCCCGTTACCAGGGCTGTTGCGGCCCGCCAATCCCCAAAGCCAAGAGGCGCAAAGATTGGGACGGCTAGAACTCCGATGGAAGCCAGCATGCTTTTATCACTGCTGTCAACCATATTGAGCCCCGCATCGAAGCTTTGAAGCAACCATATTATAATAGTGGCAAAAAATATGATGGTAAAGGCCCTGTGTATAAAACCGACAATGTTTTCCCACATGCGAAGCCATACGCTCTTCATGACTGGCATTCTATAGTTGGGTAGCACCATGACGAAGGGTACCGGATTCCCACTGAAAATCGTGCTTTTCAGAAGCAGTGCACAGATTATGGCTACAATAATTCCCAATAAGTATAAGACGAACATTATCAATGCCTTGTAACCATCGAAAAATGCCGCGGTGAACATCGCATAAATAGGCAACTTGGCACTGCAGGACATAAAGGGAACCAATAGTATGGTCATATAGCGATCCCTCTTACTCGGCAGTGTCCTTGTCGCCATGATCGCAGGGACCGAGCATCCGAATCCCAAGAGTAAAGGAACGATAGAACGGCCGGAAAGTCCCAACTTACGAAGCAGCTTGTCCATGAAAAATGCGACCCTTGGAACGTAACCGCTGTCCTCCATTATAGACAGAAGGAAAAAGAGTATCGTTATGATCGGGAGGAAGGACATAACGCTGCCCACCCCGACAAAGATCCCATCTATTATAAGCGAATGGAGTACCGGGTTGATGCCCGTGTGGCCCAACGCCTCATCGGTAATAGCCGAAAGATGGTCTATGCCGGATCCCAGCAGATCGCTCAGCCCCGTGCCCAAAGGCCCAAATGTCAGCCAAAAAATGAATAGCATTATACCGAGAAAAATCGGCAGAGCATAATATTTATGGGTCAGAATATCATCAATTTTAACAGAACGGAGATGCTCTTTACTTTCACCCTTCTTAGTAATGACTTTACTGCAGATATCCTCGATGAAACAATAGCGCATATCGGCCATAGCCGCTTCTCTGTCGGTTTCAAGATGAAATTCCATATCGTCTACAATATGTTGAATTATGTCCTTGTCAGGTTCGTGCAGATCCAACTGATTAAGGATGAGTTCGTCCCCCTCTACAGTTTTGGTCGCTGCGTAGCGAAGCGGGAGACCTGCCGACTTTGCCTCGTCCTCAATCAGATGAGAAATAGAGTGTATAGCATTATGTACAGGTCCCGTGCAAAAGTCTATTTTTTCAGGAAGCAGATGTTGCTCGGCAGTTTCAATTGCGCTATGGACGAGATCATGAACGCCTTCATTTTTGCTGGCCGAAATTGGAACGACGGGAACGCTGAGTACATCGGAAAGTTTCGGGATATCAATAAATACGCCGTTGCTGCGCACGGCGTCCATCATATTAAGGGCTACGACCATAGGGGTCTCCAGCTCCAAAAGCTGCAATGTCAGGTACAGATTTCTTTCTATGTTTGTTGCGTCTACTATATTGATTATTACATCGGGTTTCTGCTTTATTATGTAATCGCGGGCAACTACCTCTTCTGTGCTATAGGGTGCTAACGAATAAATGCCGGGAAGATCGGTGACCTTCATTCCCTTGTGGCCTTTAACGTGTCCGTCTTTGCTTTCTACAGTTACGCCCGGCAGGTTGCCAACCTTTTGATTTGTACCGGTCAACTGATTGAATAATGTAGTTTTTCCGCTGTTGGGGTTGCCGACTAATGCTATGTTCAAATTCATTGATTCACCGCCTCGACCATAATGTGCTTTGCATCCTCTTTTCTCAAAGTGAGTTCAAAGTTTCTTAAATGTAGTTCTATCGGATCTCCCAAAGGAGCCAACTTTCTGACCATTACCATCGTGTTGGGGGTGAGTCCCATATCCAATAAATGGCGCCTGAGCGCACCTCTCCCGCCTACTGCAATTATCCTTGCCCTATCCCCCGGCTTCAGAAGATCCAGAGTCATGCTCCCTTCGAGGAGGTGACCGCGTCGATGCCTGAAAGGCGTATCTGATTGATTGTCCTCGCTGCCGACGCAGCCGCATGCATGCCTGCATTTCTTTCCGCATTTTTTATTGTGTCTGTTAAAAATCATTTTTTATCTCCTCGAAATCACTGCCTCATATATATAAAACAGCAATCCGCCATTTAAATATATTTTCTGTGATATATACTTAAAATGCTACGTTATCAATTTATTGTATTTATTATGTCCCTAAAGAAACTGCCGTTTCAAATTGTATGAATATGATGGTCCCGGCAGGTTAGCGCATACTAACTCTGCGGCACATATTCATGATACATACTTGGGTTCCCGGTGTCAATATTTATTTCGTGGGAGAAAAAATTGCCGTGAGGGCCCGAACGACCGATGAGACCATAAGGATCCCGACGGCGATGGCTCCTGTGAGCATCAGGGTCTCGGTACCGATTTCGGCGGCCAGCGCTATATCTTCCCGCAAAAAGGCCAACATAGTCTTGTACATCCCTGTACCCGGAACCAATGGTAAAATCCCCGGAATAATGAAAATTATGGAGGCTTCCTTGAATATCCTTGCAAAAATTTCGCCCAGCGTGGCGACAACGCAGGAAGCTATCAAGCAGGCCATTGCAATAGGATGCGGAACCAGTTGAAGATATTGGAAAATGAGCCATCCGCAGGCCCCCGCGAATCCCGCGAAAAAAATGTGCCTGTGAGGAATATTGAAAATCAAGGTAAATCCGGCGGTAGCAAAGAAGGCGAATATGAACTGCAAAAATAGGATCATAGCAAACCCCCCGCCGAAACCCAGATAAACAAAACGGCGCCGACGCCCGACGCGATAGAAACGGCAATCAACGCAGCCTCCATGGCCCTTGCACCGCCGGCCAGAAGATCACCGGCCAGTGAATCCCGCATAGCGTTTGTGAACGCAAGGCCCGGGAGAAAAATCATCAAGGATCCCACAATCATGGCATCCGAGTTGTGGGCAAGGCCTATGGCCGAAAACAAAAGAGCAATCACTGTAATCAGAGCACAGGCGGAAAAATTGCGAAAGAACATGTTGAAGCTGTACATGTCAAGGAAATGTGCAAATACATAAACCGTTGCACCTATTAAAAGCGAACATAAGAACTCGCGGATTCCCGCACCCAGCATAAGGGTAAAGGAAGAAGCGACCAAGGCCCCGCCCAACACCTGTAGGGGGAATGTATATTTTTCTTCTTCTGCAATGTCCTCGAGGACCTGCCTTGCTTCGCTGATGGGAAGAAGATCGGTTGTAAGCCTCCTGGAAAAATCGTTTATTAATGAAATTTTGTCCAAATCTATCGAAACTTTGCGAATTCTTTTTATGATCGTATAGGGTTTCCCATCACCGCCGGAATCCAATGACATAAAAATACCGGTCGTTGTGACAAAGACCTCCACATAAGGGATCCCGTATGTCTTGCAAATACGCGTCACGGTATCTTCCACCCTGTATATTTCTGATCCGCTCATCAACATTATTTCTCCTGCCCGCAGCGCGAGCATGAGTACATTTTTTTTGATCTGTTCGGGCATATCAACTCTCCGTGCAAAAAAATCAATCTTTCAGCCAACTGTCAGCCAAATTTTTCTGCCTTAATGATACCATAAAGTTGACGTCATTATACAGAACCTATATAATAATTTTGTGGTTTTGCCACGGTATTAACATATTGTTTGCCAACCTTGCATCGCAAACGAAAGGAAGAGCAAAATGGAAAGAATGGTTGGAACGGTTGTCAGAGGGCTGAGGGCGCCGATTGTTCGACAGGGAGACGATTTAGAAAGTATTGTTATAGATTCGGTGATGAAAGCCGCAAAGAGCGAGGGCTTCGAGCCGAGGGACAAAGACATACTCTGCATGACGGAGGCTATTGTCGCAAGGGCTTTCGGTAACTATGCAACAGTTGACCAGATAGCTGCAGACGTGAAAAATAAATTTGGGGACGATACCATCGGCGTGGTGTTTCCTATCCTTAGCAGGAACAGATTTTCTGTGTGTATGAAAGGTATCGCAAGGGCGGTAAATAAAATAGTCCTCGTGCTCAGTTATCCGGCTGATGAGGTCGGTAACCAACTGGTAGATCCGGACCTGTTGGACGGGAAAGGGATAAATCCCTACAGTGATGTGCTTACCCAGGTTCGATTCGAAATTATACTTGGAAAATCGAGGCATTCCATAACAGGTATGGATTATGTCAATTATTATAAAGGGATAATCGAGGAAGAGGGGGCTGAGGCTGAAATTATTTTTGCCAACGATCCAAGGGCTGTTCTCAAATATACTAATACAGTATTATCCTGTGATGTTCATTCCCGGGAAAGAACCAAGCGACTTCTGAGGGAAGGCGGCGCGGAAAAAGTTTTGGGGATGGACGATCTGCTTACAACTCCGGTAAATGGAAGTGGATTCAACAGCAAATATGGATTGCTGGGTTCGAATAAGGCCACCGAGGATTCCGTAAAACTTTTTCCCGAAGAATGCTGTGGCCTCGTGAGCAGCATACAGAAAAAACTATTTACCATTACGGGGAAAACGATAGAGGTTATGGTTTATGGGGACGGCGCATTTAAAGATCCGATAGCAAAGATTTGGGAACTGGCCGATCCTGTGGTTTCTCCGTGCTATACCAAAGGTCTGGAGGGCTCCCCCAATGAATTGAAATTGAAATATCTTGCCGATAACGATTTTGCCCACCTGAGTGGGGAAGAACTTCAAAAAGCTATACTTAAAAGTATCGAGGAAAAGGGTGACAGCCTTGGAAGCGATATGTCTGCGCTAGGGACTACCCCCAGACGATTGGCAGATCTTATAGGTTCTCTTTGCGACCTGACATCGGGCAGCGGTGACAAAGGAACGCCGTTTGTTTATATCCAGGGGTATTTCGATAATTACACTTGCCAAAGCGAATAATTGAATATTCAATAAAAGGCTTGGCAAAATATCATAATTGAGAAACTGGACTATCTATGTTTCAATAATGCGACAGGTTTATGTGTTAAAGGCTTCTCAAACTTAAAATAATGTTCCTCAACCTATTGGAAGTGAGATATTTCAGAATATTTTGCATGAATCGGTAGGAGTTGGCACGGATTTTGGATTAAGTAAAAACTGCAGACAAGATCACTATAATTAAAATAAGGAGGTATCGTTCATGGCTGCAACAAAAGAAGCTGCTCTAAAAGAAGCAAAAAGAATATTGGGGTATATCGAAAAATCCGAATTGACCCTTGAGGACAGCAAGCAAATCACTCAGGATTCAATCGACAACTTCAATAATCACGTCAACCCGGGCTGGTTGGTGTACAGAAAGTCCGTTTCAGGTGACGCTGCTTGTGTAGAATGGACAGACACAGAGGAGCATTTCACAGACCTATATGGCAACGATTATATTGACTGCCTCGGGGGTTTCGGTATTTATACCTGCGGACACAGAAATCCGGAAATTTTGAAATATGTAAAGGCACAACTTGACAGATATGCCTTGCATAGCCAGGAATTAGTAGATCCCCTCAGAGGATATCTGGCAAAACTGGTCTCAATGATCACACCCGGAGATCTTCAGTATTGCTTCTTCACAAATGGAGGTGCGGAAGCGGTTGAAATGGCACTTAAATTAGCCAGACTGGCAACGGGCGGAAAATACTATATTTCGACGATCGGAGCATTCCACGGCAAATCCTTCGGCGCCATTTCCATGGGAGGAAAGGCTGCATATCGCGAAGATTATCTGCCCATGATCCAGCAGGTACAACATGTGAAATTCGGCGATGCCGATGCAATCGAAACTGCAATTGACAACTTGATCACCGTAGGCGAGACAGTTGCGGGTGTCATAATCGAACCGATACAGGGTGAAGCCGGAGTACAGATACCGCCTGCCGGATACATACAGAGAGTCAGAGAAATTTGTGACAAGTATGGCGTTGCTCTCATACTGGACGAGATCCAAACGGGTATGGGACGTACAGGAACCATGTGGAGATGCGAATATGAAGGTGTTACACCTGATATCATGACCTTTGGGAAAGCCTTCGGAGGCGGCGTAATGCCGATAACAGGGATAGTTGCAAGACCCAACATGTGGGTTGAAAAGCTTGTTGAAAATCCCTGGATCCTCGGTTCCCCCACATTCGGCGGAAACCCGCTGGCATGTTCAGCGGCCATCGCCACAATCGCATACATGATTGAAAATGATATTCCGAAGCAGTGTAAAGAAAAGGGCGACTATTTCATGGTGAAACTCAATGCTCTGATGGCGAAGTACCCCACGGTACTGAGGGAAATCAGAGGAGCGGGTCTCTTGATTTGCATGGAATTCCCGGCGGCGGAAGTTGGATATGCCGTTGTTAAGGGACTCTTTGACAGACATGTCATGACGGCCGGTACCCTGGTCAATGCAAAAACAGTCAGGATCGAGCCTCCCGGGATCATCAAATATGAAACCATCGACATTGTCTTAGGAAAGCTGGAAGAAGCAATTATCGAGGTAAAAGCAGAATTCAAACTGTAATACACGGGATTCTGAATAGTCGGAGAATTATCCAAAACCCCTGTCGGATTGATGGGGGTTTTTTGTTGGAATTCCAATGGGTGTGCCTGTCGGAAAATTAGAACATTCACCAAAAAGGTATACATATTTCTATATTATGGTATAATAGCTTTATATAAAAAATCGTGTCGGGTCATGTGTATATAATCGCACATAATTTTACCGGCATGCAGAAAGGAAAAAAGGTATGGCCAAAAAGCTGATATCTATGTGGCTTGCATTAACCATTATACTTTTTTCAACCGTTACAATTTTCGCAGAAGAGAATGTAGAAGGACAGTTTCTAAATAGAAATATCGACATCAACGGAAATAGGATTGTAAATTATTATCTTGAAAAACCCTTTGTTTTATACGGGGGTCTCTCCTATGTGCCTTTAACAGGGGAAATGGGTGAGATGCTCGGGTTTACGGTTGAAATGGATAAGGACAGCAGCACGCTGAAAATTTTAAAGCAGGAGCCGACACTGGCAAATCTACCCGGAAAAACGCTGAAATGTAATTTGAAAAATCAAAAAGCGGTAATAACAAATGACATTACCGTATTGTTCCTTGACGGGGAAAAGAATTTCGGCACGGAGCTCATATGGATTCCAAAACTCAGAGTTGATAAGGTGGATTTAAAAGAATATCCGCTTCTGAAATCGGGGGATATATTTTACCTCCCCATAAGGGCCTTTGGAGAGGATAGTGCCTTCCGGTGGAATGCATTCTTTGACGACTATTCAGGCCTGTATATCAGTACAGAGCCCGGAGTGGACGCCAAAGCCTTCTTTGACAAGAAGGAGTCGGACTACAACAGAGGATTGGTAAACTATATATTGTCCAGGAATAAAAACCTTTCCCGGGGGTGGGCAACTATGCTGGTGTTTTTGTTTAAGCATGAAGCAGAGGTAAACGGAGTCGACGAGCTTCTTCTCATGGCTATGGCCAATAAGGAAAGCACTTTCAGAGCCGATGCGGTTGGAAAAGGTGCGGGCCCGGTGGGACTTATGCAAATAATGCCCAAGACGGCAAAGGCTTATGGGATTTCCAGGGATCAGCTGTTTGATCCACATGTCAACATCGAGTTCGGATCAAAATATATCGGTGACAAACTGAATCAATACGGCAACAACAAAACTGTGGCTCTGTCGGCATACAACCAAGGGGGCGCAGCGATAAGCAGGGGATCATACAGTACCCGCTATGCGACTAATATTACGGGCGCCGAAAAGTCCATCAGCCAATATCTTGTAGACAATGGATATGGTCTGGGAAACTGAGCGCAAAGAAAAGATTAATATGCTTTGTGGATATAGTCAAGGAAGCAATCTAATTCCTCCATCGACGGGAACATGGCTCTCGCATTATTAGCCCTGCCGCCGCCTTTCCCCCGCCAGACCTGCGCATTATCCTTAACGATTTTGTTGCAATCAGGCTGACCGTCAGACAACAGGATCAAGGTGCTTTCTTTGACTGATATCAACGCTATAAGTTTATTCTTTATGTCGGATAACATCTTGGCCATTGCAAGCAGATCATCGGCTTTAAGGAGCTCGTATTTAACCGAAATCACGCCGGCAGGGTCTGAAAACCTTTCGATGATATCGTTGGCCTTGCCTCTCAGATACGCCTGTTTAATTTCGTACAGTTCCTGCCTTATTTCTCTGTTTCTCTGCTCGCGTTGCTGAATTTTTTCCATAAGATTCTTTTCATCGGAAGAAAATTGCACGCAGAGGTCTTTGATTATATCGGCTTCCATTCGGCAATTGGCCAGAGCGTTGGGACCGGCGTCAAAAGTGATGCGGATCATTCCTTTATAATTTTCCCAGCGGAATAATTTAATAAGACCTACTTGGCCGGTGGTGCGAGGATGGGTGCCGCAACAGGCCACGCAACCGGCAGCCTTGCTTTCATCACCGACGCACACCAGTACGATATCCTCCTCAACATTTAAAGCCTTCCTCATCGGAAGCCCGTCAGCCTCGTGGCGATGTTTAAAATACCGCGTCGTCACAGGCAGGTTGTCCCATACCATCCGATTGGATTCCAATTCAGCCAACCTCATCATCTCATCGGTCATCTGTGTAAAATCGGGATTTTCCTCCAGGCTTATGTCTATAGTCATATAGTCGGCCCCCATATGGAATCCCCTGTTGACACCTCCGAAAAGTTCATAAAATGCTGCCGATAAAATGTGCTCGCCGCAGTGTCTCTGCATGTGGACAAAGCGCCTGTTCCAATCCAGGTGACATGTAACTGTACTTCCCACGATCTCAGTGTCGACCGTATATGACGTACCATTTTTAAATTGATGATACACGATTCCGTCAAGTTCAAACACATGCTCTATCTCGAGATTGCCAAACGCACCTGAAATAATTCCCATATCCGAGGGTTGTCCTCCCCCTTCTGGGAAAAACACCGTCCGGTCGAGAGTGATACAGGATTTTTTTAAATCTACAGACAGGACTTTACTTTCACAGGATCTCAGATATGGATCCTGTTGATATAACCGAATAGTTGTATTCATGTTGAGCTCCTCATATGCCCCTTTACGCTTTTGCACTTGTAGTACCGGGTAATCAAACGCTGCCGGTACAATGGGACTTCAGTACCGGGTGACGACCACGGCTGAACTTAAGTATAGCATGAATTCTCCCATCGTTGTATAATGAAAGAATAGAAACTGATTTGC
The DNA here is from genome assembly GCA_964471645.1 of uncultured Oscillospiraceae bacterium. Lineage (GTDB taxonomy): Bacteria > Bacillota > Clostridia > Peptostreptococcales > Anaerovoracaceae > UBA1426. Next base: position 6,074 of record CAYYHH010000004.1, on the reverse strand, counting down.
GGTATTTGCCTTTTAAAATCATACAAACTTGTCCTTATGCATAAAATGTTGCGAAAACAGGCAAAGCCGTCAAGGGGGGGCAAGGGAGTTATGAACAGGGAAATATATAAAGGTAAATGGGTTTTTGGTGCTGCGCTGTGTTTGTTGGCCATAGCGGTGATTATACTGATCATTCCCATGGATTTGGGAATAGCGGTACTGCAAAGGCCGACCAAGGAGGATATTATTCTGCTGGATCCGGGCCACGGGGGAATAGACAGTGGCGCATCGGGCTCCGGAGGCGTGTGTGAAAAGAATATCAACCTGAGCATCGCATTGACGATAAAGCGCCTGGCTGAGGCGGACGGTTGGGCGGTAGTCATGACAAGGGAGGACGACAGCAGCCTGTCACCCCGCCAGGACAGGCAGAGCATTCGCAGTATGAAAACAGAAGATCTGCTGGCCAGGAAAAAGGTTATTGAAGAGACAGAACCCACGGTTGCCGTAAGCATTCATCTCAATAGCTTCAAACAGGATCAAAGGGTCAGGGGAGCCCAGACTTTTTATCCGGGCAGCGGAGACCAAATCATACGCGATGAAAGCAAGCTTTTGGCGGAAATCATACAAGAGAATTTAGTAAATGGGATTTCTGACGGCACCGACAGGGTCGCATTGGCAAAATCAGATGTTCTCATGCTCAAAAACCCAATTGCCCCCATTGTAATTGTGGAATGTGGTTTTCTGTCCAATCCTGAAGAGGAAAGGCTGCTCAATACCGAAGATTATCAGCGAAAATTAGCGGAGTGTATTTATAAGGGCATAATGGAGTACACGGGTAAGTCCGGCAGGCCGCCGCTTCAGATCATCGACAATCGCGTGTAATCTGCAACGGTGCAGGCGAATACTTTAATATTATTGTATGGAATAAAAAGGATGTAATTACATAAAACCGAGGTTTAAATAAGTGGGGCAAATGCTGTGGATAACTTTTCGCTATTATTTGAAGATATTGATACAGATCGCATGATTGCAACAGTTCGACGATTATAAGTTATGCACAGGTACAAGTGGACAACTTTGTATACATTATTTTAAAACATGTGGAAAACTGACAGAAACAGCTAAATTTCGACATTGTTACGATGTTGAAATTTGTTCGCAGTTACACAAACACCGGTTAACATAATATATATCAACCGATAGATAATTATTTATTTATTTATTCCTTATCCAAAAGGAGTGGACGAGCTATGCTGAAAGAAAATATTCTTTACAAAGAAAACTTGCCGGTAAATTGTTCTATTATGGACCTGGATGAATATCCGATACATTTTCACAACGATCTGGAAATCGTATACGTGTTGCAGGGTAATGTAAGACTGAAAAACGGATACTACAACTACAACATGAAAGAGGGGGATATTTACATACTCAATGACAGGGAAATACATAGTTATTACGGCATGAACGAGTCTAATGCCGTTTTGATTTTGCAGCTTAACCTCGGTTATTTTGGACGTTACTATGAGATACTGAGAAACAGTTTTTTTGTTACGGATATGAACGGGGCACAGGACGATAGCATAGACGAGTTACAGGAACTGCTGGCAAAAATAGGGTTGGAAAACCTCGGAGCAAGAAAAGGATATGAAAAAAGGGTGATAGATCTTGCGCACGCTTTGATCAATTGTCTGATTAATAATTTTCAATATTTTGCAATGGAGGACGGCAAGTTCGTGAATGAGTTCAAGAATAAGGGGAACAAGATCCTTGCCGGTCGACTGAGCCGTATTACGGAATATATGTACGATAATTACAGTCGCCGCCTTACCTTGACGGAAATTGCGGAAAGGGAGCATTTGAGCATCTATTATCTTTCGCATTTCATAAAAGAGGCGACAGGGCTCAGTTTTCAGGAACTGCTGAGCTTTATAAGGGTCGAGGAATCGGAAAAGCTACTGCTGAGCACGGATAAAAAGATAGGTGCAATCTCTGTTGAGTCGGGATTTTCGGCAGTGCGCTATTATATCAAATATTTTACAAAGTGGTTCGGAATGCATCCGGCTGATTATCGCAAAGAATACACCGACAAGGTCCAGAGCAAGGACACGGCTGCGAATTTTATATTGTTATCAGGAAAAGAAATTGAAAACCTTCTTCGCTGTCACGTTAAAGATATATTCGGCAATTCCCTGAACAGTCAGGCGGAGGTTGTGAAGGCGGAATTCGATGCGGAAGAGTTCATCTGGAAAGAAGAAAATTATTGTGAATCATTTGCTTCGATTATGAAGGCTGATTTCATGAAGCCGATAAGCGGACTTTTGGGCATGGCAGGTGCCAGGAAAGAAGATATCGTTAAGACGTCGCCCGGGTACGCGATTATGAGACATCCTTCCGAAGGCGTGTCAGGAGACAGATACAGCATATTGTTCTATAACATAAGTGAAAACCTGGTAAAGGCCGAACTGGATAATATGTCACGGCAAAGTATCGAAGAAGAGATCAAAAAATACGAAAAACATATGGAGTTTTTTATAAAGCTTACCGGGGTCAGCGGAATGTACCGCATTGCACACTGTAAGTTTTCAAAGGAATCACTGTTGTCGAGATACAGAAAAGAAGAAAATCAAGGTGAATCGTTAAATAAATTGCTCAACAAACGAGAAATGCTGATCAACAGCTGGATCTCAGCCCCCGCTTTCAGCGTGGAAACAGTAAACGCTTCACAGATCCTCAATATACAGGCTCACCAGGCCGGAAGCAGTGTTGAACTTATCCTGATAGATCCCGTTCAGTGATGGAAATCGAAGTCTAAAATAATACTATGTTGTGGTTATGGAAATTAAATCACAGAAATAACAGCAAATCAGTACAATTTTTCAGCAAATGCATAATTGAATATTCTGAATTAATATAGTAGGCTGAATATGCTGGTAGCTAACAACCGATTATTTATATTATGTTCTCAGGAGGTACAAATATGGACATGAAGCTGCTGATCATCGGTACGGGAGGCGTTGGGACGTCCGTGGCCAAGATCATAAACAGGGCGGGTAAAGAAGGCGAATGGGCACAGAAAGTAGTGCTTTCCGATTACAATCTTGCCAGAGCGGAGGCGGTTGCAAAAGAAGTTGATGACCCTCGGTTCATCCCTGAAAAAATCGATGCAAGGGATGCCGACAGCATCAAAGGCGTAGTGGCGAAACACGGCATTACATGGATACTGAATACAGTAGAACCGGATTTTAATGAAAATATCTTTGACACATGTTATGAATTGGGCATAGGCTATATGGATTGTGCCATGACGTTGAGCAAAAGACATCCGGAAAAACCCTTTGAGCTTGCACATATCAAACTGGGCGATTACCAGTTCGAAAGGCACGAAGAGTGGGAAAAGAAAGGCGTAATGGCACTGGTTGGCTCGGGAGTCGAACCGGGCATGGCGGATGTATTTGCCAAGTATGCGCAGAAGCATCTCTTCGACGAAATAGACGAGGTAAACGTCAGAGACGGAGACAATTATGATATTCCGGGTTACGAGGGAGTAGCTTTCGGTTTCTCGGTGTGGACAACGATAGAAGAATGCCTGAATCCACCGCATGTCTGGGAAAAAGGCAAGGGCTGGTTTACCACCGAAAACTTCTCGGAACCCGAAATTTTCAGCTTCCCCGGCGGAATCGGCGATGTAGAAGTTATCAACGTCGAGCACGAAGAAGTAATGCTTGTACCCAGGGTAATAGACTGCAACAGGGTCACGTTTAAATATGGGGTCCCCCGTGAAATGCGTCAATTACTTTTAAACCTGAGGGATACAGGTATGGCGGAAGCAGAAAAGAAGATCAAGGTAGGCGATTCGGAGATTGCCCCGAGAGATTTCCTCGTCAAGGTCATCCCCGATCCTCAGGAAGTATCAAAAGGCATGATCGGAAAAGGCTGCGCCGGCACTTGGGTCACCGGAAAGAAAGACGGAAAGAGAAGATCCGTTTATCTGTATCAGATCGCCGATAACCAGGAATGCCTTGCCAGATACGGAACTAACTCCGTCGTGGCGCAGACTGCAGTCAGCCCGACCATAATGCTTGAGCTGATCGCCAAGGACATCTGGTACCTGGATGGTGTTCACGGCCCCGAATCCTTCGATCCGGATCCTTACATAGAAAGATTGGCTAAATATGAGTTCCCGGCGGGATTAGAAGAAAAGGATTCCGAGTATGCCGAATCGCTGCATCAGAAAAATTTGCTGGGTGCACTGAAA
>CAYYHH010000004.1:0-1827 GCA_964471645.1 uncultured Oscillospiraceae bacterium | reverse complement strand
ATAAATCTAAATCAAAGAGCCTGCCGCAGAGATTGCGGCAGGCTTTGTCAGGATAACGGGCGCGCCGTCAACTTTCTGTTAATTGCCTAGGCCCGAACAAAAGGCTTTAACCGCCTGTATCGTCCTGTCCACCTCGTCCTCGGTATTATAGGGTGCCAGGCCTATCCGGACCAACCCGCCTTTGTCCGCCAGCTTCAGAACCTCGTTAACTATATGTATGGCATAGAAATCGCCGTCCCAGACAAACAGACCTCTGTCGGCCATGTATTTGGCAACGTCGTTGGAATCGGCTCCGTCTATAGTAAAGGAAACCGTTGAAGTTTTGGGAATATCCGCCGGAGGGCTGTAGACCTTAACCCCATCAATAGCGGCCAGACCCGATCTGAGCTTTTCCGCCAGCGGCTCTTCATAGGCTTCTATGGCCATTATTCCTGCGACGACCAGCCTGCGCCTGCCCTCCATAGATCCCAATTCATCCTCGAAGAATTGCTCGTGCTCCTTGCCGATTCCGGCAATAAAATCTACAGCCGCAGCCGCACCTGCCGCCAGCTCCATAGCAGGGGTTCCGGTTTCGAATTTCCATGGCATTTCCGTATTGTCATCCGCAATTACCCTGACGGTCCTGATCTTTTCGCCGACTTCTGCCTTTGCATAGAGCACGCCCAAATGCGGCCCGAAGAATTTATAGGAGGAACAAATAAGAAAATCCGTATCGATATCCCTGACATCGATAGAGCGGTGTAGAGCATAGTGCACTGCATCCACTACTGTCAGTGCCCCCATCCCGTGGGCCATGCTGATGATGGTTTTTACATCTGTGATTGTGCCGGTGGCATTGGATGCCCAATTGACGGCAACAACCTTGGTTTTTTCCGAGAGTTTTGATTTATAGTCATCAAGATCCAGCACATAGGTTTTTGGATCTACTTTAACATTCTTTATTATCATGCCGAAATCTTCTAACGTCCTCCAGGGAGATCGGTTACCCTCGTGGTCGATCTCGGTGATAATGATTTCATCGCCGGGTTTCAATATAGTTCTCAGGAGGCCGAAAGCCAATAAAAAGTTATTGGTTGAGGAGCTGGCGCCGAAGGCAACTTCCTCCGGGGTGCAGTTGAGAAAATCCGCTAGTGCTTCCTTTGCGGCCCAATAAGAGGCGTCGCTTTGAACGGAGGTCAGGAATACCCCATGAGAATTGGCATTGTGGTAGTACAGGTATTCATTTATCTTTTCCACGACAGATCTCGGTACTTGAGTACCGCCGGGTCCATCTAAAAAAGCGGCGGGATAACCGTTCACGGTTTTGCACAGTGCAGGGAATTGTTCCCTGACGTAATCTAGGTTGAATTTAAAGTCTTTCATTTCGCCCTCCTTCTATACTGGTATTACTGATTAAGTTTATCATCTGCATCATACAAATACAATTTCATTTTCGATCGTCCGCCTGAAGCACAGCAATATCAAAAACTTCTCTGTTGATCCGCTTGACCGGCGCACCGGAAAGGTTGGAGCAAACGGTGATCGAAACTTTCATCTCCGGGCATATCCAAAAACTTGACCGGAAGCCGTCGTCATTACCCTCGTGGCCGTAAAGAACGTGGCCGTTTTGTTCGCGCCGGAACCAGGAAAGACATATTCCTTCTCCATTGTTGGGGACGACGGAATGAACCTTCCATGCCTCTTCCGAGGTACCCGGTTTTAAAATGTTTTTTGCTATTATCGCTTTTGCCCACAGGGACATATCCCTGAGGTTGGAAGTAAGTGTGGAGCTGGGACCGTGGGCTCTGTTGTAAGGGAAATGCCGGACTATGGCAAAATGGTTGTCCT
>CAYYHH010000003.1:12660-20780 GCA_964471645.1 uncultured Oscillospiraceae bacterium | reverse complement strand
AAGGCCAAGCCGTAGAAGTTTTCGTTCTCTCCCTGCTTTCTTTCTAAAAGATCCGGTACAAAACCATCGGGCATTTGGGCCATGTCTTTTTTTCTTTCCATGTTGCCCGTGGCCGACAGTACCTGAACCGTAAGATCATCTTGTACTTTGACTCTGCACGCCAGGCGTATTCCTTCGGACAGTTCTTCTTCTCTCAATAATGATTTTTCTGTTTCATCGGGTAATTCCACTTTACCGGACAATATCTTTATTTTACATTTACCGCATGTGCCGTGACCTGCACAATCCGCATTGATGCTTACCGAAGCTTTTTCGGCAACTTGCGACAAAATTTCTCCTGCCTCTGCCTGCTGTTTTTTGCCCATTGGTTGAAATGCTATAATCATTTAAAATCCTTTCCGGATCCACGCTGTTATTTGTCCTAAATCTGATTGTTGAAATATTAAGTGTTATTGTGATATTTTAAATACCTTGTCAAGCTCGCCCCTGAGTTCATTTGTCAATAAACTCATCATTCGTATACCCACCGATGAGATGATCACAATTTCGGTCTTTTCCGCCGTCTCATCCCAAGGGGTGATATCTACATGGTTTTTTACACCGCTGATATATAATGTACCCTCATCTGTTTTGGCAAAGCCTTTGATTCTGTAGGATGAGTCCGATACCTGATCGATCAGCTTTACCAATGCATTCTTTGAGATAATTCTGTCAGTAGTGAGTATAAAGGTTTTCGGTCTGCTTTCAACAGTATTTGAGCTTTCCTCACCCGGCTTGTCCGGAATACTCAGTTCCTCCACCATTTTTCGAAAATCCACATTGCAGTAAGTGGTCACATATATATTGGTGGTCGGATTGACAGATGCCACCTGTTCAAGTATATCTGAAAGTTTTTCCTCATCTATGAGATCAACCTTATTCACGATTACCGCCCCGCTGTAAGCAACCTGTTGATGCAAGGCGGGAAGCAGGTCATAATAATCCAGGTATGTTTCAGAATCCAAAACGCAAACCGAACCCCTGTAATCATAATCAGTAACGGTTTTCGGTGCGATCCCGGCCAGTATCTGCGACATGCTTGCCGGATCGGCCAGGCCGGAAGCCTCAATGAACAGGTAAGAAAGGTCTTCCCCCGAGAGGGCAATGAGACTGGCGACAAAATTATCCTTTATACAAGCACAGAATATAGAGCCGTTGGTCAGCTCTGTCATCTTGATTCCTTCTTTTTCCACCAATGCCCCGTCTATACTGATTTGACCGAACTCATTTACTATGACCCCGATTTTTTCATCTTTAAATTCATCCAGCAACTGCTTCAATAAAGTCGTTTTCCCGGTTCCCAGGAAACCGGACAGCAAGACCAGTTTAATCATAACTCCTCCTAATAAAAATACAAACAATAATTTTGGCACTTTCCAAACGAATCTATTATATTATATTATTCGAAAATAATCCATAGGCTAGATCGTAAAATACATAAAAGCCCGAAAGGAATTCTGACTTTCCCTGCGGGCTTTATGCTTTTTTATTTTTTTATTAATGATAACAGATGATCGGATTTAGGCTTCCAATGCCTTGTCGGCAAGCGCCTTTTCTATCTCCCTGTCCCTCATTACTTTTGCATATTCTTCATCGGTCATCTTTTCCATGCTGATACCTGTAAATCCGTAGAAAATCGAAACCAGGGGATTTAAAAGGTTCAAAAATGCGTACGGCAGATATGTTACAACAGCTATTCCCAATGTGCTGGACATGTATGCCCCGCAGGTCGTCCATGGAACCAGTGAAGATGTCATGGTACCCGCATCCTCAAGGATACGTGATAAATTCTTATTGCGCAATCTTCTGTTTTCGAATTCCTCCCTGTACATTTTACCGGGCAGAACGATTGCAACGTATTGGTCTCCGCAGGTAAGATTCATGAGTATGCATGAAAATACAACGACTGTGACCAACATACCTGTACCTTTGGCCAGTTTTAACAGAGCTTCACACAGTGACCTGAGCATATTGCTGGCTTCCAGTATTCCGCCCAGGAACATGGCGCAGAATACAATGCTTATCGCATAGAACATCGATTCGATTCCGCCGCGGGTAAGCAGGGCATCGAGGAACTCGTTCCCCGTTTCCGACACGAAGCCTTCGTAGAGGTTATAAACGGAAACCGCCACAACATCCTGGCCTTGGAAAACACCGGAGCAGATTACGCCCAACACTACGCCGAACAGCAACCCGGGAATGGCCGGAATTTTCAATACTACCATGAGAATGATAAATATTGGAGCGATGAACAACAGAGGTGACAGATTGAAGTTCGCCTTTAATGCTTCCATCAGTGCTTCGACCTCGGACACATCGGCCACGCCCTTGTGTCCGGCACCGAGGATACCAAACAGGATCAGAGCTATGATAAGGGAAGGTGTCACCGTCCATACCATATGACGAATATGTTCAAACAGTGTCGTTCCTGCTACGGCAGGAGCCAGATTGGTCGTGTCTGAGAGCGGAGACATCTTATCACCGAAATATGCTCCGGAAATAATGGCTCCCCCTGTCATTCCCACAGGAATACCGAGTCCGGTTCCGATACCTATGATCGCTATACCTACCGTACCTGCCGTCGTCCAGGAACTTCCCGTAGACAGAGCGACGATGCAACAAATAAGACAGGATGCGATTAAAAAGATGCTTGGATTAAGTAATTTCAGTCCAAAATAAATCATGACTTGAATTATTCCACCCGACAGCCAGGAAGCAATAAGCATTCCCACCACCATCAGTATGAAGCATGCCTGCATTGCGGCATTTATGCTGCTTAATACTCCTTGTTCCAGTAAATTCCAACGATAACCGTTCAGCTTGGCTATGACAGCGGCAACAATACCTGCAAACAGAAGAGGAATGTGAATATATCCATCGTAATTGATAATTGTATATGCCATCGATACAATAATTGTTAAAAAGACAATAGCGATTTGCCAACCGGGAATTTTCTTACCCATTTTATGCCCACTTTCTTTTTTTGATATTTTTCTGCTGTAAATATTTTGACAGACGGAATTCTGCAGGCGCCCTGGCATGCAAAATTCCGCCTCTATAGAGTCTTATTTCATTCCGGCTCTTTCTTTGAATCTCTCGACGGAATTGATCTTTATTCCCAACAATTCAGTGATCCTGAACTTAGCCTCCATACCTATGTTAGCTTCTGCGCAGGGTTCGACATGGGCAAGACCAAGCCCTAATTCTTCTCTGACTTCCGACATTGTAACAACATCGCAAAGTTCCTCGAGGGAAACATTCAGTTTTTCCGCCACAAATTTCTTCGCTTCATTGATTTTCATCTTGTGCGACAGCTGCATCCTTAATACCAGATCTCCGGCAGTCCGGACGCCGCCCATGCTTGCGGCTATACCATGAGTTGCTTCTGCTCCGAGGGGGTCACCGACGCCAATCTACAACCCGTCTATTTTGCAGATCTCGATGAGTGCTTTATCCACTCTCGATACAATATCCCCCGGCAAGTTTTCGCACATCGGGACTCCGCATACGCCCATCCCGGTGTTGGCGTGGATAGGTATTTGCGCAACTTCCGCACAGGCCTTGATGAAAGTGCAAACTCTCGCTATGTTCCATGGGAAAGTCATGTTGCAATTTGTGTTTACGACCGGTCCGAAAATTGAAGCGCCGGCTTTTTCCGCCAGCTTGACCTGCTTGTGAGGATACAGCCCGGCCAGACGTACGTCATCATACTTCAGCCTTCCGTGCATACCCAGGACGAATTCTCCGGCCATGCCGATCTCAACATTCAAATCGGGGAATTTTTCTTTGATAGCCTCGGTGGCTTTAAGTGAAACAAGAAAATCTGCGTCTCCTGCAGCACCGCTGGTGTCAAGGTTGATCCCATCGGCCCCCACATCGTACATCTGTTCCGCAACATAGAGAATATCCTTTACTGCATGATCGACCGCTTCTTCCTGAGCAGCCAGCGCCTCATCTATCTTGCCTTCAGGAAGCAGTACAGCCCAGTTGTCCACAGGACCATCCGGCTTTGTGTAAAAGCCCAGGTTAGGCATGGCTCCATAAAATAAAGGCAGTGTGGTACGGTTCAAAGCATGCTTTAATACAGTAGCCTCACGTTTTGCGACCCCTTTAACGGTTTTGTAGTTGTAATCACTGTATCCGATATCAACCGAATCGCATCCTAAAATTCTTTCGTGGATCATGGCATTAACGGCCCTGTCTGACTGTATGCCGCATTTGGTATTGATTTTATCCGAACCCGAGTCGCTGGTAGTTACAACTTGCATTCCGGGCTCGACACCTACAATGATTCCGGGCATCGTAATGATTTGATACAGATATTCGAACTCTTCATCGGTAAGGGGGGAAATTTTCCCTCTCATTACCGCATCCTCCATGCCGGCTTTCATATCCTCCCGGATCTCAGCCTCGGTCATATGCACTATTGAACCATCACCCATTCGGGTAAAGTATTTTTTATCCTGCATATTAGCTTTCCTTTCTTTTTAACTCGTTGGCCTCTGCTTCGCCCTCCAGAACGATATCGTTTATTTTTTTGCGAACATCTTCCGGCAGAGGTATGGGCTTGTAATTTTCAAGGATCTCAATTGCCTGCTCCCTGGCAACGGCAGCGATATCCTTGGCACCACTTTTTTCCCAGTTTTCTCTCATTTTGCGATTGATGAGGTTGGTTGTCGACAATTCCTGTCTCATATATTTCAATGTGTGACGTTCACTGAGATAATTGCCTGCCGGTCCGACTTTTTTAATAACATCCATCGCGATAGTTTCTTTATTGACAGCAATTCCCTGAAGCACTCTTCTGATCATCCTGACAATTTCCTGATCGATCAGCAGTTGCTCGTAGCTCATGGTCATTCCCAGTTCCATCATTCCCATTCCGTAGATCACATTGCTCCCTGTCAATGCGGGCAGAATGGATGTAATGGTTTTTTCGTGGCCCAGCTGTGCGTCGATAACCTTGCTGTCCCCCTAAGTCCCTCCGACATTTGTAGGTATCCCGTAATAATGTCCGATCTGCCCTACGGCGGAACCAAACATAGCATGCTCGGGGGCACCCACCGGTGAGGTGGCGGTTTTCATATCCATAATGGTAGTTGAACTTCCGTACAATATTGGGTTGCCTTTATTGATTATCTGCGAAAGAACTATTCCACCCAGTATTTCGGCATTTGTGGTCACAAGGGTACCCGCCAAGGTTGCGGGGGTCGTGCCACCGCACAAACCCATTGACAAAATATCGATGGGCAGGCCGTGTTTTGCCGAAAGTGCGATAATGCTTGTTTCATTTTCGTTTATTTCCAACGGGCTGTTAGGGCAGGCTCCCATGGTTATAATGGGACGCTCTCTCAACTTATCGTATCCGCCTTGGATTGCGGCAGCCATATCGATGAATCTTTGAGTGTTTTTTACACCCTCCAGATCGTGGGCAAAGTTTTTCGTAAGATTATTGAAAACAACTTCAGCCTCATGGAGTGTCCTTACCTTCTGGTTCACATCACCTGCGGTTACGGCAATGGAGAAAACATCAATCCCTTCCATTGCGTCGCAAAATCTTGCAACATTTCCCAGATCTTCTTTTGTAGAGTCTCTGATTTCTCCCGTGTAAGGATCCATCATCAAAACGCCGGTGCCAAAATTCTTAAATGCAACCTTTTTGCCGCCTATCAGCGTATCATTTTTCGGATCTCTGCCACAAAGTGTGAATTCAGCGGGACAAGATTCGATACTGTCGTTGACGAGGTTTCTCGGGAAACGAACACGGTCAATAGATTTATCCACATCGCAACCTGCTGCGCTATAGATTTCCAAAGCCTCGTCACCGTGAATTTGAAGACCAAAGTCTTCCATCAGGTCTAAAGTGGCTTCATGCAGGGCATCCAGATCCTCATTCGAAAGAATACAATAGCCCTGAATACTTTCTTCGTGCTTAAATTTACCCATTTTTCTCCCCCTTTCTCAGGTTTGACCGGTACAATTAGGTATAATTACTTGATTACCTTAATTATTTTAGTTACCGAGCCAGGAGGATATCATTGTTACTGTTTCGCTGGCATCTTCACAATACGCGTCCGCACCAATTTTGTCGGCCCAACGTTTTGTAACAGGCGCACCGCCTACAAGGGTTTTGACCTTATTGCGAATCCCTGCCTTTTCAAGCAATTCTTCAATTCTTTTTTGTTCTGTCATGGTCGTTGTGAGCAATGCACTGCTTCCCACAAAATCTGCATCGTATTCAAGTGCTTTTTCTACAAATACTTCTGCAGGTACTTCCCTGCCAAGATCGTATACTTCTACTCCGTTTGTTTTAACAAGTGAAGCAACAATGCCCTTGCCGATATCGTGAACGTCGCCGGCAACAGTTCCTATTACCATAACACCTTTTTTAGGGGCATCGGTAAGTTCCATTTTGGATTCAATTTTTTCAGTGACGACCTTCATAACTTCTGTAGAGAAAATCAACTCGGGAAGGAAAATCTCTCCTCTTCCGAACTGATCGCCCAATTCTCTCATTCCGGCACTGAAGCCTTTGCTCAATAGTTCGACAGGGTCGATTCCGGCTTCTTCAGATTGTGCAAGAACTTCCAGTGCCTTGTCCTCATCGCTTTCGATGATGGATTCTGCCGCGGCCTTTAAAATCATTTCTTTGTCCATTTTTTCCTCCTGGATATTTTAATGAAGTAAACATGACTAAATGTTACTATAACTGATATGTTCTCCAATACAATATTAGCTTATTATAGGTGGAACGAGATATAATAAATTATATGAAAACTTGTAATATTATTCAGAACTCGTATTATTGTTGCCTATTTACATGTTGTCTGATAAAATAATAATACATAAACTTATTATTTCGTGTAATATTTTGAGGTGCAGACCCATGACAACAACATTTACAACTTCATCCGATCTTCGGGAGCCCGATCTCACTGATCGGCTGATCGAATCTATCAGTGCTTTTCATGCATTGATGGATATACCCATCACTTACTTTGACAGCACAGGGAATATTCGTTTGGAATGGGGAGAAGAATTTAAAGTTTGCAATCTGTCCCGGCAATACGGCAATCCTCTTTCGCCCTGTGGGAAAAACCTTATATCCTCTATCAACTACGCCGCTCAATTAGGGGAGCCCTACATATTTGTATGCAGAGGCGGTCTGATTAAAATTGCCACGGCATTGACCCATAATAACACTTTGGTCGGAGGATTCATAGCTGGGCCGATCGTAATGGGGTCAATACGTGAAAGCAACATAACAAAAATCATGAAAGAAGACGATATCAAGGATGAAGCCTTTCCCAAACTGGCCATATCTGTAGAAAAAATGAAAGTCATCTCGCCAAAGGTCGTTTCATATATATCCTTGATTTTTAACAACTGTATACTTGCTTCCGTGGAAAACGCGAGTGAATATCACAACAAAAATGAGCACTATCAAAAGCAGGCCGTTCTCAATTCGGAAGTGCGGAAATATAAAGTACGGCACAAGGATATGCAATACCCCCACGATCTGGAAAGCGAAGTAGGCCATATGGTAAACAGCGGAAACGCAGAAGAAATTACGGATGTGGCAATAAAGTTCATAGATGAAATCTATCTCTTGGAGGTCGGTGATCTGGATGCAGTCAAAATGAATATCAGCAGCTTGATCAACCTTCTCATCAGGGGGCTTCCCGATTGGGATCAGGCCCAGTTTGAATATGGGACAACGGAATCCGGAGGTCTGAGCGCCCTGACCAAAGAAATCGATTACGAAAGAATAAAACGATCCGCCTGTGCGATACTTCGAGATCTGGCAGCCAGATACGCCGACAGCTTTTATCAGGGGTCTTCCCAGTTGGTCAAGGATACGGTTGAATACATAAATCGTCATTTTAAAGAAAAATTAAAACTGAGCGATATTGCAGCAATTTTTCATGTCAATCAATCTTACCTTTCAACGCTTTTCAAACAGGAATTGGGTAAGAGCTTTACGGACTATTTGACCGGTATCAGACTCGGTGAAGCAAAGCGCTTGCTGATGGAAAGCAGCCTGAACCTCACTCAAATAGCGTACCGATGCGGATTTGAGG
>CAYYHH010000003.1:9663-12650 GCA_964471645.1 uncultured Oscillospiraceae bacterium | reverse complement strand
CCGCAGGGTGGAAGGTATCGCACCGAAAGACTACAGAACTTTAGCTTTTTCCTCGGCCTCCAGGATCGTATAGGCGACTTTGCCAACCAGGGTTTTAGGCAATGATTCACGAAATTCGAACTCATAAGGCATCGCATATTTCACAATATTCTTTTCACAATGTGCACGGATGCTGTCTTTAACCTTATCTGTGGGCAGCACCTTAGGTTTAAGCACTATGAAGGCTTTAACTTTTTGTTTTTTATAAGGATCATCAACTCCGATCACAGTTGACATGAGTACATCAGGATGGGAATCGATGACATTCTCCAATTGCGAGGGATAGATTGAATATCCTGAAGAAATGATCATTCTTTTCAGCCTCTGTTTGAAGTATACAAAGCCGTCCTCATCGATATAGCCCAAATCCCCTGTGTGGAGCCACGTCAGACCGTCCGGATGGAACTGCAGTGCATGGGACGTCTCTTTGGGATTACCTACATACCCCAACATTACTGTGGGTCCGCTGATGCAAATTTCACCCTCGGTTCCAAATGGCAATTCCTCCTGGGTGTTTGGTTTAACGATTTTATAAAAAATGTCGGGGAACGGCAGACCGATACTTCCCTCCCTGTAGTAATTTTTTGGCGTCAGACAACTGGCTGTAACGCTTTCTGTAGTACCGTATCCCTCCCTTATCTGGACATTCGCCTTGTGTTCTTTCAGATATTTATCCACTTTTTTCTTCAATTCAACAGACAGGGTATCACCGCCGCTAAAAACCCCTTTGAGGCAACCCAGATCTACATTTCTCATTTTCTCGCTTTTTAACATAGCCTCGTACAAGGTCGGTACGCCTGCGATAAAATTGGGCTGATTTTTTTTCAGCATGGTACCAAAGCTCCGGGCGCTGAAAGAAGGTATCAAAATACATTTGCATGCGTTGAAAAGCATGGTGTGGATACCTATACCCAGCCCAAAACCATGAAATACAGGCATTATAGACAGCATTGAATCCCCGGGCGATAAGCAGTCCCCCATTGCCGTTGTTTGCATGGCCAAGGCATTGAAGTTCAGATTGGTGAGAAGAATCCCCTTAGTTGTTCCGGTAGTCCCCCCGCTGTAAAGAATCACCGCAGGATCATGCCCTTTTCTTAAAGCCTTATATTCCAGACCGAATTTCTCTCCTCCGTCAAGGAACCCGTTCCAATGAAGCACTCCCTCGACCGGTGGCACAGGTTTGATTTTTCTGCCTTTTGTAAGAGCAAACCCAATACTTTTCAATCCGTTCAGTTTGTCTTTAATGCTCGTAGTTATTAAATATTTTACATTTGTTTCTTTTAAAACATTTTCAAATTTACCGTAGAAGGCATCCAGGGTTATTGCCGCGACGCTGTTTGAATCTCGCAGATAGAACCGGATTTCTCCTTCTGAAGACAGTGGATGGATCATATTCGATATGGCACCTATCATATTGATGGCATAGAACATAATAATCGCCTGAGGTACGTTCGGAAGGCAGACAGTTACCCTGTCATCTTCCTGTATTCCTAAGGTTTTCAATGCTTTCGCACATTGATGAACTTCTGCGATAAATCCGGCAAAAGTCATTCGGGATCCGAAGAATTCATAAGCTGCTAAATCCGGATATTTTTCCGCTGTTCGCTCAATCAATTGTACTATCGATATATCGGGATAATCTAAATGATGGGGCACATTGTCATAATAACCGAACCAAGGGACATTAATCATCACAGTTCACCTCTTCCTTAAATCTGTTCATCAATAGGGAGGGATTGTTTATAAAATGCTTCAGAAGCCTGATAGATTTTGCAAAATAGTAACCATCTCCTATCCTTTCATCGATGGTTATGCCCATATTGATATAATCCCTTGTAATAATATTGCCGTCGTTGTCTCTCCGATCCTCCTGATATATTTCGCCTACGGTTATCATGATGGAATTTGTTCCATATTCCGTCAGGTGGTGGTACGGTGCACCGCACTTTATGCTTCCGAGGTTTGCAATAAGCACTGTAGTATAATATGGATCTACATCTGATAAAAAGCCGGGCATGCGATTATAATACTCAAGGACAAACAGGAGTTTCGCAAAAAAACGCTGAATCGGCCTTGGCAGACTGACAATTATATCTAATATTTTGTCCAGATCATTACCGCCGGTCTTCCTGACCTCATGTACTGTTTCAGAAATTTTACAACTTATCTGGTCCAGGGTACTTTCGCCGTCGGTTCGCAGTATCATCAGGCTTTCCTCACCTTTATCGGAGAACTTCTTCTTAATCACAAAGGAAAAGCTTACATCATATCTTTCATAATATCTTCTGCCCGATATGAATCGGTTCAGGAAAGGCCGGTGTATTATGGTTTTGGACAAGGCCGCCAGCACAAGGTGAAATAAGGTCATCTTGTAGTCACGATCGACATCGTTATATGCTGCTATGTATTTTAAAGCTTCTGTAACGTCTACTTTTTCTGCAAGATAAACTTCTGAATCACAACGTTTTGTCATTATGTAAGGCATAAAACGATGCATGGAATCGAGTTCCCTTACCCTTCTTGCCTCTCGCCGATCTCCTCTTTTACGCTTTGTTCTCTCCATTTTTCCACTCCGGGTCACAATTGTCGCAGAACGAGGGTTTGACACCTTGGCATTTATTTTATCACAGTGAACTCTGTTGTCAATTTTAAATCGCCTCTTGTTCGGAACCGATAAGAGCAAAAGAAAATTCACCTTGGATACAGAGCCTGCCTTCAACATAACCGCTGCCTTTCGCAAATACAAAAGGCAATTTTATTTTAATTATTTCGCATTGAAATTCTATTTTGTCCCCCGGTTTTACGCTGCTTCGAAATTTCACCTTATCTATTCCGGTATAATACGGGGTCTTGCCCTTGGTTTCGCCGGATAGCAATACACCGCATGTCTGCGCCATCATCTCGCACAGGATAACTACGCTCATGGAGGCCGACAAGGTATTTGTCAT
>CAYYHH010000003.1:0-9653 GCA_964471645.1 uncultured Oscillospiraceae bacterium | reverse complement strand
CCTTTAGCCTCGCCCGATACCAACACGCCACATGTCTGTGCCATCATTTCACACAGGATAACACCGGGCACTACCGGATTACCCGGGAAATGACCCTGCAGAAAGAACTCATCCCCTTTTACATTATATATTCCGACTGCCTTCCCGGATTCGTCTATATTCGCCTCGTCTAAAAGCAGCATGGGCTCCCGATGAGGCAGTATCATTTTCAAATCATTTATGTTCATTTTGATCCTTTCCCGATGACCAATGCCGCATTATGTCCGCCAAACCCCAGGGATGCGGATACGGCCAGATCTATATCAGCTTTCACCTTTTCATTTGGAGTGTAGTTCAAGTCACAATCGGGGTCGGGCTGCCTGTATCCTATAGTCGGTGGGATCTCACCTGTATTCAGAGCGATAACACACGCAATGATTTCCGCGGCCCCCGCCGCTCCCAACATATGGCCGGTCATTGATTTCGTGCTGCTTATATGGATTTTCCCCGCACCGTCTTCGCCGAACACTTTTTTTAAAGCATAGGTTTCCGCCTTATCATTCAAAGGAGTTGATGTCCCGTGTGCATTGTAATAAAGTCTCATTCCTTCTTCATAACCTGCTTCATTCAGAGCAAGTGTGATTGCATTTGCCGCTCCTTCAGCTTCCGGATGGGGTGCAGTAATATGATACGCATCGCATGTGTTGGAATAACCGATTATTTCCCCTAAAATATCAGCGCCTCTGTTTTGAGCATGTTCATATTCTTCAATTACAATCATGGCTGCGCCTTCACCAATCACAAAACCATCCCTCCTGGCATCAAAAGGTATTGAGCTGTCTGACGGATCGTTTCTTGTTGAAAGTGCAGTGCTATTGGTGAATCCGGCTACGGCAAGTGCGTTTATTGCCGCTTCCGCACCTCCTGCTATGATTGCATCGGCATAACCGTGTCTGATTGCCCTGTACGCTTCTCCAACAGCGTGAGATGATGTTGCACACGCTGTGACTACAGGGAGGCACGGGCCCTTGGCCCTATATTTGATTGCGATATTACCTGCAGCCATATTGGAAATCATCATAGGAATAAATAAAGGTGAAACCTTTCTCGGACCGCCATCGAGGATTTTCTCTGTCATTGAAATGAAAGTATCCATGCCCCCTATGCCCGAGCCCACATAAACACCCAGTCTTTCGGATTCCACACTGCTGATTATTCCGCTGCTATTTACTGCCTCAACAGCGGCTGCCATCGCATATTGGCAGAACATATCCATGCGGCGGGCTTCACTTTTTTCAATAAAATCCGTTATAGTAAAATCCTTTACTTCTGCCGCAATTTTCACCTTGAAGCCATCTGTATCAAAGTGGGTAATATAATCGATGCCGCACTTGCCTGCAAGCAGATTTTTTTCAAAAGTTTTAATATCGTTACCGATGGGCGATACAGTTCCCATACCGGTTATAGCTACCCTTTTCAAATGTATAACCCTCCGTCTACCTTTATTACCTCACCTGTAATATATGAGCTGTCATCTGATGCCAAAAATGAAGCTAGTTTTGCGACTTCTTCCGGTCTGCCCATTCGCTTCAGCGGGATTGCGTTAATTGCCGCATCTTTAACTTTGTCGGTCAGCTTTTCAGTCATCTCCGTTGATATAAACCCCGGAGCTATTGCATTGCATGTAATATTCCTTCCCGCCAATTCTTTTGCCACTGTCTTGGTCAATCCGATTATCCCCGCTTTAGCACTGGAATAATTGGCCTGCCCCGGGTTACCCATAAGTCCGGATACGGAAGCAATGTTGATGATTCTCCCTTTTCTTTGCCTAATCATATGGGAATAAATGTGTCTGATCATGTTGAAGCACCCTTTGAGGTTTGTATCGACCACTCTGTCGAAACTGTCCTCATCCATACTCAGCAACAGTCCATCCCTTGTTATGCCTGCGTTGTTGACCAGGATATCGATGTGTCCGAAATCCTCAATGATTTTATTTACGGTCTCTTTGGTCTCATCGAATAAGCTCACATCGCATTTGTAAATCTCAACTTTTACACCGAAAGCTTTAAGCGCCTCCGAAGTATCTTCGGCCGCTTCTTTGTTCCCGCTATATATTAAGGCGACAGATGTGCCATTTTGGGCAAATTCTATAGCGATAGATTTGCCTATCCCCCGGCTTCCGCCTGTTATAATTGCATTTTTATTGTCTGGCATTTCTCAATACCTCCACAGTGTTTTCCAGACTCTTTTCGTCCTCCACGTTCAGGATCCGGGCTTCCGGAAGAATCTTTGCTATCATATTGCTCAGTATCTTACCCGGGCCGGCTTCTATAAATGTGTCAACTCCGTCCCTGTTCATATTTTTTATCAAAGGATACCAAAGAACGGGAGAATCAACCTGTCTGAACAACTGTTCTTTTTCTTTGTAAGGTTCCCCGGTAACATTGGAATAGACCGGTATTTCCCCCACATTGAAAGAAACATCTGAAAACTCCTCCCGCATTTTATCCCGCACGTCTTTCATCATCGGGGAGTGGAACCCCCCGCTTACCGCCAGCTTTACCGCCTTGCCCCCGGCTGAAGAGACCGCTTCGGGAAAACCGGCTGCGGAGGCCGCGGTACATGCCACCGAAATCTGTGTTTCGCCGTTAAAATTGACGGGGTACCAACCGTCCGCTCCGTTGCAAAGTTCGATTACCCGCTCACTGTCCAGCCCCAGCACCGCAAACATTACACCGGGGTTTTTATCACCGCTTTCCTTCATGAGACGGGCCCTTTTGATTATATTGCTGAAGGCTTCGTCTTCAGGCATATAACCTCCGTAAGTAAGTGCAACCATTTCCCCCATGGAAAACCCCGCCGAGCAATCGGCTTTTATACCCTTTTCAGTCAAAGCTGCTGCTGCTGCATAACCAACGCAAAAAATGCAGGGCTGGGTATTTTCAGTTTGGCTGAGCTCATCTTTGGTACCTTCAAAACACTGTTTCGATGTACCGGGCCGAATACTGTCCGCCATTTTGAAAAAATTTGCGGCAGCTTCTGAGTTGTTTGCCAATTCTTTTCCCATACCGCTGTATTGAGCCCCCTGACCCGAGAATACGATTGCTATTTTACCCATTCCCGTCCCCCTCTCAATAAATCCTCTGCCTTGGCCGTTATCTCCATTATTATTTCTTCTGCACTCTGTTCCTTATTTACTAATCCGCAAGATTGACCTGCCATAAAGCATCCCCATTTCTCGTCACCGTCCAAAACAGCTTTTCTTAGGGCGCCGGCCCCGAATGCTTCCAACTCCTCGGGGGTTTTCGTGTTATCGCTTTCATTCTTTAAAAAAGCTCTTGTGAAAGGCGATTTCAAAGCACGTACCGGATGACCCAACCTTTTTCCTGTCGTCATAGTATCGATATCCTTTGATGCCAGTATCTTATCTTTGTATGTCCTGTGTATCGTACATTCTTTGGCCACAAGAAACCTGGTTCCCATCTGTACACCGGAGGCCCCCAGCATGAATGCGGCAGCAAGCCCCCTCCCGTCGGCTATGCCCCCCGCCGCTATGACGGGGATATCAACCGCATCACATATCTGCGGAACAAGGGCCATGGTGTTAAGATCCCCCACATGCCCTCCGGCTTCACCGCCCTCGGCAATAACAGCAGACGCTCCCGAACGCTGTACCATTTTTGCCATTCCGCACGAAGGTACAACCGGAATGACCGTGATTCCCGCCTCTATCCAATCTTTCATGTATTTTGAAGGTAATCCGGCACCAGTAGTAACTATTTTTATACCCTCTTCTACTACCAACCCGGCGATATCATCGGCAAAAGGACTCATGAGCATTATGTTTACCGCAAAAGGTTTACCGGTCAGCTCCCTTGTTTTGCGGATTTCCTCCCTGACAACGTCAGCGGGGGCGTTGGCTGCCGCAACTGTTCCCAGGCCTCCTGCATTTGATACGGCACCGGCCAGGGAAGCATTGGCAACCCATGCCATTCCCCCCTGCAGGATCGGATATTCTATTTTAAGTAATTCGGTAATTCTGGTTTTCATTCTGTTCCGGCTCCCCTTCTCGCTATTGTCTGATAAACCCGGTTTTTACTTTATCAAACTGTCTACCAGTTTGACCAGATCTTCCACGGTTTTGACACTGTCATCGATTTCCATAGTGATATCAAAGGCCTCTTCTATTGACATAACTACCTCGATAACATCCAACGAATCCAATTCCATGTCCTCAAAAGATGTTTCCGGGGTTATCCCCGTGACTTCCATGTCCTTGCTTTCTGCAATCAGTTTAACGATTTTTTCAAACGTCATAATGTTTTCCTCCAATTTAATAATCTATAGCTCAATGACGCAAGCCCCTGTTGTGAGCCCGCCTCCGAAAGCCGTCATAACTATAATATCTCCGGCAGCCAGTTTCTCTGCCTCTACCAGCTCATCGAGCATGAGCGGTATGCTTGCAGACGAGGTATTGCCATAATGATCAATGCCCATCGCAATTTGATCCTCTCTGAATCCAAGCTTTTCTTTTGCCGCTTGAAATACCCTCAAGTTCGCCTGATGCGGTACCAGCATTTTTACATCTTCGGATTTTAAGCCTGCGGTTTTCATTACTTCCCTGACATCCCGCAGAACAGAGGTAACAGCGAATTTAAATACCTCTCCGCCTTTCATTTGAAATTGTGGATTTATATCCGCTTGTTCCCCGAAAGGACTTTTACAAAATGTATTGCCTATGACCAACAGTTGATCATCGCCTTTGGCTGTTATTTTTATGGCTTTTAACCCTTCACCTTTTTCGACTACAACGGCTCCTGCTCCGTCGCCGAAAAGGACACATGTGGATCTGTCGGTCCAATCAAGGTGTCTAGTCATCATTTCAGCGCCGATAATCAAAATCCTGTTTGCTTTGCCGGATGATATATAGGCATCGGCCAGGTCCAGACCGTATATAAAACCCGAGCAAGCGGCATTCAGGTCCATTGCAGGGCAAGCGGCCCCTATATCACGTTGGACCAGGCATGCCAGGGAGGGGCAGGCATAATCGCCTTTCATCGTCGAACATATGATTAGATCCAGATCTCCGGCGTCGATCCCCGCCTTTTTGAGGGCTTTTTCGGCGGCTTTAACTGATAACATGGTTATGGTTTCGTGGGTACTGACATACCTGGTATTTATACCGGTCCTGCTTACTATCCATTCGTTATCAGTGTCTACCATTTCCGATAACGTTCCATTATTCAATACAAATTCCGGATGGGCCCTACCTGTTCCCATAATTCGAAAGCTCATTGATACCTCCATATTTAGCCATTTTTTCTTTAAAGAATTTATCAAGATTCCTGACCCCGACCAACAATGTGTCTTTTTCTTCATCGGTCAGTTCCTTGGCAGCAGCCTTAACAAGTTTGAAGCGTATATAGCGCTGCAGGCGGTAGATCTTTTCTCCTTCGCGAGTGAGCCTGACGATTACAGATCGACCGTCCTCGGTATTTTTTTCTTTTGTTATAAAGCCTTTCCTGACCATCTTGTTCACAGCTACCGTGGCTGAAGGCACGGCAATGTCCAACATAGAAGCGATTTCGCTGACAGTCAGTGTTCCGCTTGCTTCTTTCCTGACGCATTCAATGAGATGTACTTCTGAAATCGAAAGTCTGGGGGCACTTCTTTCCAGAATCAACTCTTCAACTTTAAGGATATCCCTGAATGTTTCTATAAGAAGATCATTGAATTCCCTTTCAAATTTATCCAAAACTCTCCTCCATTTTGTATCGCTCCTTCGTGTCAATCGGCATTGGTGTCTGATTAGTTATATGTACTTAGTTAGTCTATCTAATTATATCTCGAATTTTTATCCTGTCAACACGTTTTTTATACACAATTTCATCTGCTGATTATAGCTGGCAAAACCTCTGGTTGATCCGGGTGTGAATCATGCGCCCTGAGCAATTACAAGGGCAATACCTGAGCACCCATTCAGATTAAAAGTGTTTAAATCTGCGGTGGACACGTCACCGCTTATAAAAATATCGCGGATTGCTTCACCTTCGACGAGTTCGGCCTTGAGCCGTTCACATGCCCCTTCCCGGCATATTGCTACAATGAGTCTGCATTTTTTACCGACCCTGTGGAAAGAAAACATGTCACCGTTGGATTGTCCGGGCTGAAATTTCAACATCTTTAGTTTTTCTCTGTCTTGCAGCCTTTTCCTAAAGGCTATCAGCTTTTTATAATGGAGAAATATTTCCTGATCGCCCTTTTCATAAACGAAGCATCCTCTGTTAAATGGGTCTTTTCCGCCGCGCATGCCTATTTCATCGCCATAATACAGGCAGGGAATGCCGGGCATCAGCGCCCAAATCAGTATTGCCGCAAAAAGCCTTTGCTTTGCATTGCTTTCTGTGTGGTTCCGGCTGTCCTCCCCTTCCTCTCCGTCAAGAACAGTCAGAATACGCGGCGTATCATGGGTGCCCAATATGTTCATCAATCCATAGAAAACCGTCTCCGGGTAGTTCTTCCAAAGACCTTCGATTATCAATGACAGCTGTTCCCCGTCAATTGCCGAATTAAAATAATTGATAATTCCTTTTTGAAGGGGATAATTCATGACGCTGTCAAGTTGATTACCGTCTAAATACCTGCGTTCTTGACCGTAGCTTACCTTTGTAGCAGCATCTTCCCATACTTCTCCGATTATAACCGCATCATCGTCGTGTTGCTTTACTACCTTTCTGAAACGATCAAGAAACAGATCCGGCAACTCGTCCACTACATCAAGCCGAAAACCGGATGCACCGAGCCTTAACCAATGCCGGACTACTGAATCCTCATCATTCAGAATAAAATTCATAAAAGCCGGATCCAGTTCATTGACATGAGGCAAGGTATCGATGCCCCACCAGCTTTCGTATTCATCAGGAAAATCAAAAAAACGATACCAGCTGTAATATGGGGAATCCTTGCTCTGGTACGCCCCCGGACCGGGGTATCTGCCGCTTTTATTGAAGTATATACTATCGCTTCCCGTATGATTGAAGACCCCGTCAAGGATTACCCTGATCCCCTTATCATTCGCCTTGGCGCAGAGATCCTTAAAGTCATCCTCGGTGCCCAGCATGGGATCAATTTTTTTATAATCTGCCGTATCGTAGCGGTGATTTGAATAAGCTTCAAATATAGGGTTGAAGTAAATTACCGTAACCCCGAGGTCGGCCAGATAATCGAGTTTTTCAATTACGCCCCGAAGGTTGCCGCCGAAGAAATCGTTGTTCATGATTTCCCCTTCATCATTTGGCAAATGGTTTGGGGTGCCTCCCCAATCATCCCGCAAAATGTGATCTTTATCGGTCACAGGCGGACAGTAGTTTGCGCTTTTTGCAAACCTGTCGGGAAAGATTTGATACATGAGCCCTTCGGTCATCCATTCCGGACATTTAAAAGGTTTCGGTTTCTTCAACATAAATTACACCCTATAAAGGCTTGATATTCCAAATGCGATCAGCATACTCTCTGACCGCCCGATCAGCTGAAAATATGCCTGCCGAGGCAATATTGTTGAGCGACATCCGATTCCAGCGATTTCTGTCTATATATGCATCCGAAACGGTTTTTTGAACATTTTTGTAGGATTCGAAATCAGCAAGCACATAAAAAGGATCGCCGCCGCCATTATACCCGGTAGTAAGATTGTTTAACAGTTCGCTGAAGTTTTCATTATTTATCTTTCCTGCAATAAAGCCGATTACCCTGTTAATATCCGGATTGCTTTGATACTGGCTCCAGGGGCTATAGTTGCCGGAATAGCGCAGGGCTTCGACATCTTCAACCCTCATTCCAAACAAGAAGATATTTTCATCCCCTACCGCCCTGTGTATTTCAACATTGGCACCATCCAACGTTCCGACAGTTACAGCACCGTTTATCATAAGTTTCATGTTGCCGGTGCCCGAGGCCTCTTTGCCCGCAAGGGAAATTTGCTCTGACACCTCAGCCGCAGGCATGATAATTTCCGATTGACTAACGGAGTAATTATCCAAAAACACTAACTTCAGCCTATCTTTAACTAATGGATCCTTGTTTATGACTTCGGAAAGATGATAAGCAAGGCGAATTATCTGCTTGGCAATGTAATAGCCTGCAGCTGCCTTTCCAGCAAATATAAAAGTTCTGGGTTGAAAATCGTCTTCCGGTTTTTCCAGTATCGTTTTGTACAAGTGAATAATATGAAGCAAATTCAACAGCTGCCGCTTATATTCATGTATTCTCTTAACCTGAACATCAAAGACCGAATCAGGGTTTACAATAATATTATTATGTTCCTTGATGTAATTTGCCAGTTTTCTCTTATTCAGAAGCTTGATTTTTTCCAGCCTCTCAAGGACAGAAGGATCATCGGCATATTTTTTTAAATTCACCAGTTCATCGGCGTTTTTCTTATATCCCGGACCTATAAGTTCATCCAGCAGATCAGCCAGATCCGGATTGGCCTGGCAAAGCCATCTGCGATATGCTATTCCATTGGTGACGTTGGTGAATTTGTCCGGATCAATTTTTGCAAAACCGCTGAAGAGCTGATCCCTGATGATGCCGCTGTGAAGCGACGATACCCCGTTGACCTTATGGGCCGTAGCAACACACAAATTAGCCATTCGGAGCTTTTCATCGTGAATTATTGCCATTTGATTTCGCACGGTTTCATCGTGAGGAAATTCTGACTGTAATCTTCCCAGCAGCCTTCTGTTTATTTCCCATACGATGGTGTGCAGCCTGGGCAGAAGTTTCGCAAAAAGATCTTCCGGCCATACTTCCAGTGCTTCAGGCATGATGGTGTGATTAGTATAGCTCACCGATGAGGACACGATTCTCCGGGCATCTTCCCATGGGTAGCCATGTTCGTCGATAAAAATCCTCATCAGCTCCGGAATGGCCATGGTCGGATGTGTATCATTTATGTGTATCGCTGCTTCATCACTGAAATTATCCAGGTTAGGGAACGTTTTCAAATGTTTATCCACGATAGTTTGCATGGAGGCAGATATGAAGAAGTACTGCTGCATAATGCGCAGTGTCTTCCCTTCCCTGTGGGCGTCTTCAGGATAGAGTATTTTGGAAATTATTTCTGCCATATGTTTTTGCTCCATGGCTTGAAGATATTTGCCCTTTGCAAAAAGTTCCATATCTATACTTATCGGCGAAGTGGACTCCCATAATCTTAAAGTGTTCACAACAGGGCTGTCGTACCCTGTTATGAGCATATCTTTGGGTATGGCAAGGACGGTAGTATAATCTGAATGGACCAGTTTCATTTCTCCTTGGTCATTCCAGATTTCTTTGAGCTTTCCTCCGAAATGTACTTCTTTTGTTTCGTTTTCAACTGTGCGTAACCACACAGCGCCCAGATCCAGCCAATCATCGGCTAATTCTTTTTGCATCCCATCTATTAATCTCTGCTTGAATATTCCATACTCGTAGCAGATGGACATTCCATGGCCTGCCATACCGCACGTGGCAATCGCATCTAAATAGCAGGATGCCAGACGGCCCAAACCTCCGTTTCCCAAGCCTGCATCGGGATCGATTTCATATAGATCCTCCACGTTTCCGCCTAAATCGGCGACAGCGATTTTTAGTGTTTCAGTCAAGCCTAAATTAAATGTGTTGTTTCTCAG
>CAYYHH010000002.1:12435-21382 GCA_964471645.1 uncultured Oscillospiraceae bacterium | reverse complement strand
CCCCGCAGGAGGATTTCTTTACCGGGGGCAATAGTTTGGTTGAAGGGCAGCTCCACGATGAAGAAGGCATGAGGATAGGTCACCTGGCCTCAAAAAGCGGCGATTTCATACGCAGCATCAGCGGAAAGATTTTGAACCACATAGATGAGATACAAGATGTGCAGTCCTTTTTTATGGAGGATGCAGATATTGCCATATTGGCCTACGGCTCAGTTTGCAGGCCGGCCCTTGATGCAGTTAAGTCTGCCAAAGGCATAAAGCTTTCTGCAGACGAAGGCAGGCTCAGACTATTGAAAAAAATAATCAAAAGAAAGACAGTTAAAGAAAATCCATACAGCCACCTAAACATGGGGCTTATAAAAGTAAACACCGTATGGCCTTTTCCGGAGGATGAGATAAGGAGGCTGGCATCTAAATGCAAATACGTATTTGTGCCTGAGATGAATCAGGGCAAGTATTGCAGGGAAGTAGAGCGGTGTCTCAAAAGCAGCAAAATTATATCCCTTCCCAAAATAGGCGGAGAAATACACAGCCCCACTGAACTCTTACAATCCATAGCCTTGGAGGTGAAGCAAAATGAATAGACTGATGGAACGATACCTCAGGCTGGATGCGCTCCCGACGCTTTTCTGTCCGGGATGCGGCAACGGAATTATACAATATGCAGCTATTGCCGCCATCGAGAAGCTGGGCATAAGACAGGACACCGCTTGCGTCAGCGGTATCGGTTGCTCTTCATGGATTCCGTGCTATTTGAATATGGATGTTATGCACACTACTCATGGCAGGGCCCTGGCATTCGCCCAAGGGCTGAAATTGGCCCGTCCGGAAAAAAAAGTTGTAGCTTTTACCGGCGACGGCGACTGCCTGGCCATAGGAGGCAATCATTTGCTTCATGCATGTAAAAGAAACATTGATTTAACAGTAGTCTTGGTCAACAACCATATCTATGGAATGACCGGCGGGCAAAAGTCTCCCGCAACCCCCGAAGGGGCCGTGACTAAGACATCGCCCTGGGGAGCATACGATGAACCTATGATGGGGGCGGAAATTGCCGCAAGCCTGGGGGCCACCTATGTGGCAAGGTGGACTACGGCCCATCCTGTTCAACTTCAAAAGAGCATTGAGGCGGGTATTAAACACAAAGGATTTTCATTGATCGAGGTCATTTCACAGTGCCCAACCCAAAGCGGAAAAAGCGTATATGGGAGCAAGGATCCCGCATTTATAATGGAGCACCTGAAGGAAAACAGCTTTGTTTATAAAGAAGGTCAGGATGAGCCGGCGGGTAAAATAAAATGTGGAATACTAATACATGATAACGACAGGCCCGAATATATCCAAAGGATGGCAGAGGGAACCAGGCAATATGTAAGTGCCGTGTCTTTAAAGGCTAAGTGCATAAAAACGGACAAGAAAAACCGAGGTGCAGCCGATGAAAGTTAATATCGATATAGACAAAGCCCTATGTAAAGGCTGCGGAATATGTTTAAAGATATGCCCTAAGAAGGTCTATGCAGTATCTAAAATAAGAAATAGCTATGGCAGTCCCATGCCCCAGGCAGTGTCAGAAAATGAATGTATTGTATGCAGAATGTGCGAACGATTATGTCCGGATGGAGCAATTAATGTAGAGGAGGAAAGAAAATGAGATTGAACGTCAGGTTTGCCGGTGCCGGGGGCCAGGGAGTGATACTCTCTTCCGTACTGTTGGCGAAAGCTTATGGGCTTGGCGAAGACTTCAATATTACCCAAACGCAAAGCTACGGCCCGGAGGCGCGAGGGGGCGCATGCAAAGCCGAGGTGGTTATTTCCGACGAGAATATAGATTATATGAAGGTAGACGATGTAGATGTTTTCATAGCCTATAACCAAAAGGGTTACGATAAATACTGTACTGATTTGGAAGATAAAGATATGGTGCTTGTAAACAGCACACTGGTGGAGACAAAAAAAGAAGGATATTATGAGGTACCGGGTACTGCAATAGCGGAGGAGATGGGCAAGCCGCAGGTGGTCAATATGGTCATGCTGGGTGCGCTGACCAAATTATTGCCTAAACTTCATTATGACAAGGTTCAGGATGCTATAAAAGAGGATTTTCCGGCGTCGTTGGCCGTGAGCAATATGGAGGCTTTTGACAGAGGTTACAAATATATGGATCAGCAACTGGCCGCAAAAGCCAAGCTACAGTCATAGGGGTGATACGGGGACGTTACAGTTCACACCTGAACTTTATTGAACTTTATTGAATCAGCTGATTGTAAAGTATTTGCCGGGTTTTGAGCAAAAATTCAACTTATGTGGTGTAAAAACGGAGCAAATGAGCGAAATATGTATATATATTCGCATAAATGTGAATAACTGATCGCTGCGGGTATATATATCCACACGCCCACTACACTTATCGCTTTTTTGCTCATTTTTGGCTATATTATTTCTAAACCAATTGATGTAGTGGGGAGTGGTACGGGAACAGGCCGGACAGGTCGGACAGGTCAGGTCGGACAGGTCGGACAGGTCGGACGGGCCGGAAGGTCCGGACGGGCCCCTGTCACCTGTCATGGGTAAATAATAACAAAAAATATTACAAATATGATATAATATCCGCATATCGCTTGCGGATATTCCATTAAAAGCATGTTTCCATAGGATTGCGAGGGTTAAGCAGGCGGATATCAAATCATAATAAAGAAGAGGTCAAACCTCAACAATAAAATGCAATGCAAGGAGGATGCCGCCATGGCTGAGGAAAGAGAAAGCACCAATTTTATTCATAATATCATAGACAGGGACCTGGAGAACCGCACCTATGGAGACAGGCCGGTATATACGCGTTTTCCGCCTGAACCCAACGGCTACCTTCATATCGGTCATGCCAAGTCTATATGTCTGAATTTTACTACGGCCCAGAAATATAACGGAAAGTGCAATTTGCGCTTTGATGACACAAATCCCACAAAGGAAGATACGGAATACGTCGAATCTATTATGGGGGACGTAAAATGGCTGGGTTTCCAATGGGACGAGCTCTACTTTGCATCTGACTATTTCGACAAGATGGTGGAATGTGCAGTTGCCCTGATAAAAAAAGGCAGTGCCTATGTGTGCGATCTGTCTGCAGAAGAAATCAGAATGAGCCGGGGTACACTGACCGAGCCGGGAAAAGAAAGCCCTTATCGCAACAGATCGGTTGAGGAAAATCTGAGATTATTCAAGGAGATGGAAGAGGGCAAGTACAAGGATGGTGAAAAGGTTCTGCGGGCCAAAATTGACATGGCTTCGCCCAATATGAATATGAGAGATCCGGTAATTTACAGAATTGCCCATGCCTCCCACCACAATACGGGGGATAAATGGTGTATATATCCCATGTACGATTATGCACATCCCCTGGAGGATGCTTTTGAGCAGATCACCCATTCCCTTTGTACTTTGGAATTCGAAGATCACAGACCCCTTTACGACTGGGTGCTTCAGGAACTTGATTGGGTGATGCCGCCTCAGCAGATCGAGTTTGCCAGGCTGAATCTGACCAATACGGTTATGAGCAAGCGCTATTTAAAAGCCTTGGTTGACAACGGCGATGTAGACGGTTGGGACGATCCCAGAATGCCTACCATTGTAGGCCTCAGAAGAAGAGGTTACACTCCCGAAGCTATCCGAGACTTTTGTGATCGCATTGGGGTCGCTAAAGCCAACAGCACCGTTGATGTTTCGCTTTTGGAGCATTGCATCCGGGAAGATCTTAAAACAAAGGTGCAAAGTCGAATGGTGGTATTGGATCCACTTAAGGTCGTGATCACCAATTATCCCGAGGATATTACCGAAGATGTTTCGATAGAAAACAGCAGAGAAGTGGAAGCTATGGGAAACAGGATGGTGCCTTTTTCAAGGGAGCTCTACGTAGAAAGAGAAGACTTTATGGAGTTCCCGGTGAAAAAGTATTTCCGTCTTTTCCCCGGAAACGAAGTGCGTTTCAAGGGAGCCTATTTTATTACCTGTAATGATGTAATAAAAGATGAAACGGGGAAGATAATTGAACTTCGCTGTACCTACGATCCCGAAACCAGGAGCGGCAGCGGTTTCGAAGGCCGAAAGGTCAAAGGAACGATCCACTGGGTCGATGCAAAGACTGCGGTTCCCATCAAAGTCAGAGCCTATGGTTATCTGATGATAGAAGACGAAAATGGCGAAAATATAATGAACCCTGATTCCCTTAAGAATTTTGATGCCATGGCGGAGCCGGCATTGGCAGAGGCAAAGGCCGGTGAAAGATTCCAGTTCTTCAGACAGGGATACTATATTGCTGACGAGATACTCCACAAAGGGGACGACAGGGTCTTTAATCAGATAGTTGATTTGAAAAGTTCATGGAAATAAAGTGGCAAAATAACGTCAATCGGTATATGAAAAACAGAATTAAACGGAACCTTGATAATACGAGGAATTGAAAATGGAATATCGGATCGAGCATGACTCTATGGGGGAAATAAAAGTAGAGGCAGGGAAACTATGGGGTGCCCAAACACAACGCAGCCTGGAGAACTTTAAAATAGGCACAGAAATAATGCCTCGGGAAATTATACGGGCATTTGCGGTTCTTAAAAAGGCTGCTGCGACGACTAATGCAGGGCTGGGCATTTTGGATGGGGAATCGGGCGGCGCCATCGCTGCTGCTTGCGATGAAATTTTGGAAGGAAAGTGGGATGATCAATTTCCGCTGGCGGTGTGGCAGACGGGCAGCGGTACCCAGACAAACATGAACTTGAATGAGGTCATTGCCAACAGGGCCAATATTATTTTAGGGCAGAAATGTGTGCATCCCAACGATCACGTCAACATGGGGCAAAGCTCCAACGACACCTTCCCATCTGCTTTGCATATCGCCGCCGTTACAGAAACAGAAAGCCGGTTGCTTCCCGCAGCAGCGAGGCTATCGGAGACCTTTGACTGCCTGATCGAACGATATCGTGAAGTGATAAAAATAGGCCGCACCCATCTTCAGGATGCAGTTCCGTTGTCGCTGGGGCAGGAAATCAGCGGTTGGCTCAGCATGATGACCCATGGGGAGCAAATGGTCCGGACAAATATGGAATACCTGAGGGAATTGGCACTGGGCGGCACCGCCGTAGGAACAGGACTCAACACCCACCCGCAATTTGCCCAAAAGATTGCCGAACGCATAAGCCTGTTGACCGGGACTGCGTTTATAACCGCACCCAACAAATTTCACGCTCTTACAAGCAGGGACGGAATGGTGGCTTTTCATGGAGCCCTAAAAGCGTTGGCGGCGGATCTGTTCAAAATCGCCAATGATGTACGTTGGCTGTCAAGCGGCCCCCGAGGCGGAATCGGTGAAATCAAAATACCGGAAAATGAGCCGGGGAGTTCGATCATGCCGGGAAAAGTTAATCCCACACAATGCGAGGCGCTGACGATGGTTTGCTGCCAGGTCATGGCTAATGATGTGTCGATTGGTTTTGCCGCATCACAGGGCAATTTCCAGCTGAACGTATTCTTGCCGGTTATTGCATACAATGTACTTCAATCTATAAGGTTGCTTGGAGATGGGATTGACTCTTTCAATAACAATTGTGCAAAAGGTCTGCGTCCCGATTATGAAAGGATCAAGCAAAACCTGGATAGATCGCTTATGTTGGTCACCGCGTTGAACCCACATATCGGCTATGAGCGTGCCGCCTTGATCGCAAAGAAGGCATACAGCGAAAATATAACGCTTAAAGAGGCTGCGCTGAGCCTGGGTTTACTGACAGAAACGGAGTTTGACGCGATAGTCGATCCTGTAAAAATGGTCGATCCTGTAAAAATGGTATGATGGAGGAGAAAAAATGGCAGAAGCTGTACAAAAAACACCTGAACAAGAATTGATTGAAAGCAAAGAGTATATTAATGGCTATATACAGAGGGCGCGCGATGCACAGGCCGTCCTGGAAGGCTATACCCAGAAGCAGGTTGATCGGCTGGTACAATCAATAGCCAGGACAGTTTATTACAACGCCGAATACTTGGCAGAACTGGCTGTTGCAGAAACTGCCATGGGCGTATATGAGGACAAGGTGGCCAAGAACAAAGGCAAGGCCGGCATAATATGGAACAGCCTCAAAGGCAAAAAAAGTGTAGGAATCATAGAAAGAAACGATTCAACAGGAATAGTAAAGGTAGCCAAGCCCATGGGTGTTGTGGCAGCCATAACGCCTATGACAAATCCCATAGTGACACCGATGAGCAATGCGATGTTTGCGATAAAAGGCAGGAATTCAATAATCATAACGCCTCATCACAAGGCTATAAAATCCAGCACTGAGACCGTTGAAATGATAAATGCGGAATTGGAAAAACTGGGGGCCCCTGAATATTTGGTACAAATACTGGATAAACAGTCGAGAGTAAATACCAGAACCTTGATATCAAGTGCCGATGTGGTAGTGGCCACAGGAGGTGCCGGTATGGTGAACGCCGCATACAGCAGCGGTAGACCGGCTTTGGGCGTAGGCGCCGGAAATGTTCAGAGTATCGTTGACAGGGGCGTGGATTATGAAGAAGCAGTGTCCAGGATCATTGCGGGCAGGATATTTGACAACGGCATTATCTGCTCCGGAGAACAGAGTGCCATCGTACCGGAAGATCATTATCAGGAGATTATAAAAGCCTTTGTAAAGAACGGAGCATATGTGGTGACTGAGCCCGAGGAAAAGGAAGCTTTCAGAAACGCAATTTTTTCCGGGAAGGCAATGAACCGGCATGCGGTGGGCCAGTCCGTCGGGACTATTGCAAGTCTGGCAGGGATAGAAGTGCCCGCTGACTGCAGGTTGATCGTCATTGAGGCGGATGGATACGGGGAGGACGAGCTCCTCGCAAAGGAAAAAATGTGTCCGGTTCTGGCAATTTTCAAATATAAAGAATTTGAAGAGGCAGTGGAGATAGCGGCGGCTAATCTGGAGGTCGAGGGAAAAGGTCACAGCGCGTCCATACACTCAAACAGTGTCGAAAACATAGAGTATGCCGCTGAAAGAATCAACGTCAGCCGTTTTGTAATAAATCAGACTTGCGCCACATCCGCCGGGGGAAGCTATTTAAACGGCCTGGCGCCTACAAATACACTGGGATGCGGATCCTGGGGACACAATAGCATTTCTGAAAATCTGGATTATAAACATTTGATAAATATATCCCGCATAGCCTATTTGAAGCCTGAAAATCCCGTGCCTTCCGAGGAAGAACTTTGGTCAGCCCTGGATTGAACGACCAGATCAAGGGATTTTTCATATGATGAGAGTAAGGGAGGCAGATCATCGTATCTGCCTTCTAATATTGCATTTTCAACATCGCTTGAAATACTGTATAAATCATTCATGCCTAAAGTAGCAGACAGACCCTTAAGTGAGTGAATCATAATTCTGGCCCCTTCGTAATCTTTCTGATTAAGAAGTTGCATGAGAACGGCGCTGCTGTCATGATATCGCGATTGAAAACGTTCAACATGTCTGATATACAGGCTGTTCAGCCCGCCCAGCCTGGAGATGGCTTCATTTTTTCCCGACAAAGGATCCCGGGTACTGAAAGTTTGCATAAAAAAACCTCCGAACGATTCCGAATGTCCTTAAAAAATGTATATATATCATACCATTTAATAATAATGGTGTAAACAAAACGGCCTGGTTGAAATATAGTGTATTTTCAACCAAGTTCGACAATTCCTCGCAGTTATATATTCCGTTCGGTAAAATTTATGTTTGCGAATATAAATTATGCTTGTCAGCTTTGCCGTCGGTCAAGATCTGCAGGGGAGGAAAAAGGTTGTTTAAGCCTTGGTATTTATATATAATGGCACTATGAAAAACATATTGATGACAATTCAATACGATGGAACGAATTTTTCGGGATGGCAGCGTCAGCCTGACAGTCGGACCGTTCAGGGGGAGCTGGAGAAAGTACTGTCGGTTCTGTGCAAGCAGAAAATTTCAATACAGGGGACAAGCCGCACAGACGCCGGGGTCCATGCCCTGGGCCAAAGGGCGGCATTTAAGGGTGATTTTGGAATTCCAGTCGAGAAAATACCTATTGCGGCAAACCATTTACTGGCAGGGAAAAGACCTTTTTCGGTCGGAGATGTGATAATTACCGGAGCGGAAGAGGTTCCGGTAAAATTCCACCCGCGTTTCGATGCAAAAGCGAAAAAATATATTTATAAAATTCGCAACAATGAATTTTCCGATATAATGAAAAGGAACTACTGTTATCAGATCGGAAAGCCGCTGGATTTGAATGCAATGAGAAAAGCGACGAGCAGTTTGACAGGAACAAAGGACTTCAGAAGCTTCATGGCAGCGGGAGGAAATGAGCCCGGATCAACGGTGCGAACTGTCTACAGTGCCGGGTGGCATCGGGATATTGCCGATGGATGCATGCTGGAATTTGAAATTGTAGGGAGCGGTTTTCTTTACAACATGGTCAGGATAATTGTAGGAACGTTGGCAGATATCGGTTTGGGCAGACTCGACCCCGATGAGATGCCGGAAATTATAAATAGTTGCAGCAGGCAGAGGGCGGGCCATACGGCACCTCCCCAAGGTCTCTATCTGGCCGAGGTATATTTTGATGAGGAGGAAATCAATATATGAATATTAAAGAAATGTTTGAAACGAAAAGCACTGTAATGTCGCTTGAAATCTTTCCGCCTAAGCTCACTTCCCCGGTAGAGACAATATTTTCGACCCTCGATGCGCTTTCAGATATAAAACCTGATTTTATCAGTGTGACCTATGGAGCGGGAGGTAAGGCTAAGGACAGGACTGTTGAAATAGCAGCAAAGATAAAGAACGATTACGGTATCGAGAGCCTGGCACACCTGACCTGCATCTCCGCGACTAAAGAGGATATCAGGGGAACATTTAATGAAATGAGGCATCAAAACATTGAAAAC
>CAYYHH010000002.1:921-12425 GCA_964471645.1 uncultured Oscillospiraceae bacterium | reverse complement strand
ATATACCGGAGGATCCTGACTTTGAATTCCCCAATCCCCTCCAGTACGAATACGCCTGTGACCTGGTCGGGGAAGCGAGGACAGAAGGGGGCTTCTGCATAGGTGCGGCCTGTTACCCGGAGAAACACATAGACTGCGACAGCAAGGTCAAGGACATTAAATTCCTGAAGGAAAAAGTGGACAAGGGCGTAGATTTCCTTATCACCCAGCTTTTCTTTGACAACGAGTTATTCTACCGCTTTATGGAAGAAATCGATCTGGCAGGTGTAGATGTTCCCGTTTCTGCCGGGATAATGCCCGTGCTCAATAAAAATCAGATACTTCGCATCACAAAACTTTCGGGTTGCAGTATACCGCCCAAATTCCAACGCATATTAAACCGATACGAGAACAATCCGGAGGCATTAAAAGAGGCAGGGGAGGCATATGCCATCGAGCAGATAATAGATCTCATGGCATGGGGGGTTCGCGGGATCCATCTTTACACAATGAACAAGCCCGAGACTGCGAAAAGGATCATGAACAATATTGAACATATCAGGAAGCTTCAGGCATGAACTCAGATTGCAGTTTTCAGGATGCTTGTGAGAAGAGCAGCCATGTGGTAAAATTATATGTTTGGAGGACTGCTTACTAATGGATATCAGACAAATGCTGACCGATAATATGATAATTTTTGACGGCGCTATCGGCACGATGTTGCAAGCGCATGGGCTGCCGATAGGAAAGATACCGGAACTTTTAAATTTCAGTCATTCCGGGAAGATAAAAGAAATTTACCGGCAATATTTGTCTTCCGGCAGCGATGTAATAAGCACAAACACTTTTGGTGCCAACCGCCTCAAAACCGGTGGCTGCGGCTATACGACGGAACAATTGATCGCGCAGGCTGTAAAGATAGCCAAAGAGGCCATAGACGAATTTACTGCTGACTGTCCGGATAAGGAAAAGGGGCGGCCAAAATTTGCGGCCCTATCCCTTGGTCCCGTAGGAAAGCTTATGGCTCCTACCGGCGACATGGAGTTTGATGATGCTTGCGACCTTTACCGGGAGCAAATAGAAGCAGGCGTTAAAGCCGGCGCAGATCTTATACTGATTGAGACCCAAAGCGATTTATATGAGCTGAAGGCAGCTGTTGTCACGGCGAGGGAGGTTACAGACCTGCCTTTATTCGCCACTGTCACATTTCAGGAAAACGGAAGGATGCTCATGGGCGCCGATGCTTTGACGGCGGTCACCACCCTGCAGGATCTGGGAATCGATGCGATCGGAGTAAACTGTTCTCTGGGCCCGAAACAGATGATCCCCATTGTGGATGAATTCATAAAGTATTCAAGGCTTCCTGTTATAGTGCAGCCAAATGCGGGATTGCCTGAAATGATAGACGGCAAGACCATTTATAATGTAGATGCAGATGAATTTGCCGATGCCATGGAGGAAATGATCCGCTCAGGGGTATCGGTGGTGGGCGGATGCTGCGGAACCACGCCGGAATATATTAAGAGACTTACCCAACGCATAAAGGCGATATACGATGCGGCACGGGATGAAATTGCGCCTGCAAGAAACGCAAAGTATTTTCCTATCACGGCCGGACGCGTCCAGC
The DNA here is from genome assembly GCA_964471645.1 of uncultured Oscillospiraceae bacterium. Taxonomy (GTDB): domain Bacteria; phylum Bacillota; class Clostridia; order Peptostreptococcales; family Anaerovoracaceae; genus UBA1426. The sequence continues at coordinate 10,819 of CAYYHH010000002.1, read as the reverse complement.
GTTGGTCATATGAGGGACAGGCCCGTCCCCGGACAGCTGTTTGTTCTGCTGCAAAGACGGTAATATTTGATGATCGTATACGAATCATAGGCGAGCGAATCAATCCCACCGGGAAGAAACAGTTGAAAGAAGCCCTTATGTCCGGTGATTACAGCTATATTGAAAATGAAGCCAAGGCCCAGGTGGCGGCCGGGGCTGAGATATTGGATATAAATGTAGGCCTGCCCGGAATAGATGAAAAAAAGGCGATGCTGGAGGCGATGCGGCGCGTATCTTTAGTAACCGACGCTCCCTTACAGATCGACAGTTCGGATCCCGAAGTGATCGAATCGGCGGCACGCTATTATCGCGGTCGGCCGATCATAAATTCCGTAAACGGGAAGCAGGAGGTAATGGACGCTATTTTCCCCATTGTAAAAAAATATGGAACCTGTGTAATCGCCCTTACCTTAGATGAAAAGGGACTTCCCCGGGATGCGGCAGAACGCTTTGAAATTGCCGAACGCATTATCAAGGAGGCGGAAAAGTATGGGATTGGCAGCGAAAGGATCCTGGTGGATTGTCTTACTTTGACGGTCTCGGCACAACAGAGTGCAGGGAGGGATACTCTTGAGGCTATACGTCGGGTAAAATCAAAATTCGGGGTTAAGACCACCCTGGGTGCCAGCAACGTTTCATTCGGCTTGCCAAATAGGAAACTGTTAAACAGCACTTTCCTGGCCATGGCTCTTTCTGCCGGCCTGGATGCGCCCATTACAGATCCTTTGGTGGATGAATATGTTGATGTGATCCGCGCTTTTGAAACCTTATCGGCTAAGGATACAGACTCCAGGAATTTTATCGAACATTACGGGGGAACAGCGGAAAAAACGTTACTGTCTGCTCCGATCCAAAAATTGGATACGCTTGCCGACATCATACTTGAAGGCTACGTGGATCGTTCCGCCGGGGCCACATTAGAATTATTGGAGCATCGGCTGCCTCTCGACATAGTAGAAAACGTCATCATACCGGCGCTTGAAACTGTTGGAAAGGAATACGAGTCAGGGGTGAAGTTTTTGCCCCAGCTTGTCCAATCCGCCGACGCTGTAAAACCGGCTTTCGATGTGCTGAAGCAGAGATTGGCAGCAAGCGGTGATACTATTAACTACGGTAAAATAGTTTTGGCGACCGTCAAGGGTGACATCCACGATATAGGGAAAAATATCGTGAAAGTAATCTTGGAGAATTACGGGTACGAAGTCCTGGATCTTGGCAAGGATACGGATATAGATCTCATAGTAGATACGGTGCGCCGGGAAAAAATCCGATTGGTAGGTCTTTCTGCACTGATGACAACTACTGTAGTCAATATGGAATCTACCATCAAGGCGCTGAGAGATGCGAATATCGACTGTAAAATTGCGGTCGGAGGCGCTGTGTTAAGTGCCGAATACTCCGGCTCCATCGGAGCCGATTATTACTGTAAAGATGCCATGGATGCAGTCAGGACGGCTAATGAAATCTTTAAGAAACAGCAATAAAAACCCTGATTGACAGCCGCATAGTTAATTGAATGCAATCACAAAGGAGGATCGAAGGTATGGACAGACCCGATTGGGATGAATACTTCATGCAGATGGCTGAAATAGCTGAAAAAAGATCAACTTGCACCCGCAGAACTGTAGGTGCGGTCATAGTAAAGGATAAACGCATATTGGCCACAGGCTACAACGGAGTACCCACGGGTATTATGCACTGTGAAGAAAGGGGCTGTCTGAGAGAGCAACTCAATGTTCCTTCCGGCCAGAGGCATGAACTGTGCAGAGGTCTGCACGCCGAGCAGAATGCAATTATCCAGGCATCTTATTTGGGACAGAGCATAGCCGGGGGCACTTTGTATTGCACAAATCAACCTTGTGTGATCTGCGCGAAAATGATAATAAATGCAGGAATAAAACGAATCGTAATAAAAGAAGGATATCCCGACGAATTGGCGGTTGAAATGCTTGACGAGGCAGGACTCAAGATAGAAGTTTTGGAAAGAGAGAAGAAGTGATGTTGCCGGAAGGACTGAGACTTTCTATAGCTGTGATTTTTTTTGTTGCCGCGGCAATTTCATTTGCCCTCACCCCCTTGGCGATCAAGGTTGCGCCTAAAATCGGAGCCGTTGATATTCCTGAGGATGACAGGAGGATGCATACGAAAACAATGCCGAGATTCGGCGGTATAGCCATATATGCCGGAAGCATGGCAGCCATTGGATTATTCCTTCTGGATACCATAGATAAAAGGATGATGGGCATCGCCGCGGGGGCCACTTTGATAATCCTTATGGGAATTGTTGATGATATCAGGGGACTGTCAGCTAAAACAAAACTTGTGGGGCAGATCGGCTGCGCATGTATATTATTCGCCAGCTCTGTCAGGATATCTTTCGTCAGCAACCCTTGCGGGGATGGAATTATTGAATTCCCCTGGATCGTAAGTTTTATCGTGACCGTGCTTTGGATAGTGGGAATTACCAACACGATCAACTTAATTGACGGACTGGACGGATTGGCCGGGGGTGTTTCGTTTATTGCTACCGTTGCGATTGCATATATTGCATTTCTGCAAAAGAGATACGATATATGCATGGCTTTCATGGCGTTGGCGGGAAGCTGCCTGGGATTTCTACCCTGGAATTTTCATCCGGCAAAGATTTTTATGGGGGATGGGGGCGCATTATACCTGGGATTTATGATAGCTTCTATCTCTGTGATGAGCCCGATGAAAAGCGCCACTGTGATTGCTACGATTTTGCCGATATTTGTACTGGCGTTGCCCATTTTGGATACGGCTTTGGCTATCCTGAGGAGGCTCAGGAACGGCAGGTCTATTATGGAGGCTGACAAATACCACCTTCATCACCGTATAATGAATGTGGGAATGGGGCAGAAGCGAACAGTTCTGACCCTTTACTGCATAAGCGGGATAATGGGGGTTGCCGCTATTCTTATAAGCCGGGATCTGATTATCGACGCTGTGCTTCTTATCGCCATCGCCGCTACTTTGATATACGTATTTATGAAAGACAGAGGTTTTGGCAAGCCCTTTAAGGAGAAGGCAACCAATTCAGAAGGGCATGCGAAATCCGGTGAAGATGCCCGGGGGCAGGTGCAATCCGGTGAAGATGATCGGAAGCGAGCGGAGTTCAGTTAACCACACAAACAACTGCAGAAACAGAGGACATATGATGAAGATATTGACAGTATTTGGAACCAGGCCGGAGGCCATTAAGATGGCCCCGCTGGTAAAGCGATTGGAAAAGGAAAATGGGCTGAAATCAGTGGTTTGCGTAACAGCACAGCATAGGGAAATGTTGGATCAGGTGCTGGAGTTGTTTGAACTGCGGCCGGATTTTGACCTTAACGTAATGAAACAGAATCAAAGCGTCAGCCAGATAAGCACAAATGTACTGCTTGGAATGGAAAAAGTACTTGACAGGGTAAAGCCGGATCTGGTTTTGGTTCACGGGGATACAACGACAACTTTTGCATCTGCGCTGGCGGCCTTTTATCAAAAAATCCCGGTAGGTCATGTAGAAGCAGGACTGAGAACATATGACAAATATTCGCCATACCCGGAGGAAATGAATCGAGTTCTGACCGGACATATAGCCGAATATCACTTTGCTCCTACGGAAAGAAATCGGCAGAATTTACTTGCTGAAGGCGTTTCCGACGAAAGGATTTTTATTACGGGGAACACTGTCATCGATGCGCTTTTGACCGTGGCGGGGAAACCGTATGAATTCGGGGATGAGATTCCCGGGTCCATTGATTTTAACGGGCACAGGATCATTACAGTGACTTGCCACCGAAGAGAAAATCTGGGTGAGAATATGGCAAATATCTTCAGTGCGATCCGCGATATCGCTTCAGAGTTTGAGGATGTGGAAATAGTCTATCCTGTGCACTTGAATCCCAAGGTGAGGGAGGCTGCTGAAAACATTCTCGGCAAAACTGAGAGGATCCATCTGATACAACCCCTGCAATATCAACCTTTCATAAACTTAATGGCCAAGTCGGATTTTATAATAACCGATTCCGGGGGCATGCAGGAAGAAGCGCCCTCGTTGGGCAAGCCCGTACTGGTGGTGAGGCGTGAAACTGAAAGGCCTGAAGCCGTAGAAGCGGGTACTGTAAAGCTGGTAGGCGTTGAAAGAGATACGATTTACTCAATGGCAAAGGAGCTTTTAACGAACGATTCCGTTTACGATACAATGGCAAAGGCCGTAAATCCATATGGTGACGGCAAAGCCTGCAATCGAATAGTAGATATTATAAAAAAGTTATAGGAAGTATGCAGGAATTCTAACTTGAAGAACAGAACCAAATTTAATAAACCCATGTCGGAATCTGATGGTCAGCCGATAATAATTGAGACAAAACCCTTGCTCATAACCTTGAGGAGGATAGCTCTGCCGATAGCCCTTCAAAGTCTGATTGCCTCGTCCCTCAACCTCATCGACACTTTGATGGTGGGTAGTCTGGGCGAGGTAGAATTGGCTTCGATGGGTCTTTCTACGCAGCTTTTTTTCATACATTGGGGCGTGCTGTTTGGGTTTTCCAGCGGTGCATCGGCGTTCATGTCGCAGTTCTGGGGTGTCAAGGATTTATCAAACATAAGGAAGGTTCTGGGGTTTGCGGTAACTTTTTGCTTTGGCATCGGCCTTATATTCTTTTTAGCGGCGACCTTTATTCCCGAAAATGTCTTGCGCCTTTTTACTGATATTCCCGAGGCTATTGAAATGGGATCGGTGTTTTTACGGCGCTTCGCTTTCTGTTTTTTGACCGTTTCGATTACCGTACCCTGTACGGCGGCACTGCGTTCTACCCAACAGACCAAAATACCGCTGTACATCAGCATGGTGGTTTTCTCCGTCAATACCGCCTTGGCATATATGCTCATCTTCGGCAAATTCGGTTTGCCTGCTATGGGGACTATGGGCGCTGCTACGGCTTTGCTCACATCAAGAAGCCTGGAACTGATACTTGTCATGTATGTTATTTTCGGTAAAAAGAACATACTTGCGGGACCCTTAAAGGAGTTTTTCGCGTGGCGAAGGATATTGGTGTCCAAGGTTTTGGCCAGCGCTCTTCCGGTTACGGTAAACGAGACCATGTGGAGCCTGGGAATGGCCACATATAATGCTTTTTACGGCAGGATGGGAATCACCGAGTATGCGTCGATACAAGCCAGCAATACAATTAACCAATTATTTATTCTGGCAATTTTCAGCTTGGGTGATGCCTTGCTGATACTTGTAGGCCAGCGCATAGGTATGGGTCAGATGGATTATGCCTTTGCTCTGGCAAAGCGTTTGATAAGAATAGGGATCATTGTGGGCGTCATATCAGGCGGACTCTTAATAATCAGCTCCAGGCTTATAGTATTTTTGTTCAACTTTTCAGATGAAGGCCGTTATTACATGCTGTGGATTCTGGCGATCTATGGCTGCATGATGTGGCTGAAAATTTACGGGGGCCTTCAGATTGTCGGTACTTTGCGATGCGGCGGGGATACCAGATTCGCCATGTTTACGGAGATAGGCTGCGTTTGGGGAATAGGCGTTCCGCTGGTTTTCTTTGGTGTTTTTTTCACAGACCTTCCGGTCTACTTAATAGTGATGATGGCCCAGGCAGAAGAGTTCGGAAAAGGTCTGCTTTGCCGTCATAGGTTCTATTCAAAAAAATGGTTGAACAATCTGATAGAGGATATCTGAGACATGCAGGCTCAAAGCATTTCAGTTGGGCGCTGAATACGACAAAAAGTGAATTTGGCGGCGGTCATATATATATATGTAAGCATTTGTTTTTAATAGAATTCCCATAATTTTAAACCGGATTAATTCCCTCAAAGCCTTTACATTCTCCCAAAAAAAAACTATAATAAAATCAGTTTATTATTTCACGAATAGTCAGAAAGATCAAAGAGTCTAATAACAACAGGTAAGGCGATAGCTTTATCTTCTTAATGTTATCGCGATAAATGCTTGAATAATCAGAAAAGAATGGAGGCGAAACAGTGGCAATAGAGCAAATTAAACTGATCAGGGAGACCGAAGAACAGGCGGAGCTGATTCGCAAAAGAGGCAACTCGGATGCCAGGCAAATGGTGGCCGATGCAGAGTTTGAAGCACAGAAATTGTTAGAAGAGGCTAACAGCGAGGGGGAGGATGGATACAAATCAACCCTTCAAAAGGCCAATATCGAAGCTGAGAACGCCTACGAAGCTATTATTGCAAAGGCCAAGCAAGAAATCAACCACATGACAGCGGCTGCCGAAAAAAACGTGAACAGCGCTGTTTCCATAATTATCGGAAAGGTAGTGAAGTAAGTGTCAATTGCCAGAATGAAAAAACTCTCCGCTATCGGGCTCGTTTCCGAGAGGGAGCAGCTGATGGAAAAGCTGATGGCATTGGGAGTTGTTGAAATTACCGATCAAGAAGGGAAGCTCAGCGAAAGCCAATGGTGCGATACTGTCAGGAGAGATGAGGACGAAAAGAAAGTATCCGAATATGACAGCTTAATCGGAAGGGTCAATCAGGCACTGGGGGTTTTGGAGAAATACGGCACAGATAAAAGACCGCTGTTACATACCAGAGAGCCGATCGCTTTGCAGTCCTTTCAAAAACGCTTGGATAAAGAAGACGAAATCGAAAAAAAGGTGGATTTCATAAATTCTCTCTCCGCGCGCCTTGCAGAACTGTCCAACGCTATAAACAAAACAGAAGCATTAAAATTATCCCTGAAACCCTGGGAAGATTATGACCTGCCACTGGAAGAGCAAGGGACGGGAACAACAGATCTGATAACAGGCATAATCCCGGCAAATATGGATGCTGTTTTGTTCAAAAATGAATTGGAGGCCGGGATAAAAACATGTTTGGCCCAGGTTGTTCACAGCGATGGGGAGCAGCATTACCTGTATGTGATATGCGACAAAGGTGAGCGGGACAACGCCGAAGAGATTTTCAGAGATTTTGGATTTTCAAAGATACATTTTCCGGATTTGACAGGGACAGTAAGTGAAAACATTTCTGATGCCGACAAAAGATTGGCCGGGCTTTCGGAAGAAAAGCTTTCTGTGGAGGAGCTGATCGGTTCCGGCGAAGAAAACAGAAAAGATCTGGAACTTTATCACGATAGATTAATTATTCAAAGGGACAGGGCTGCAATACGTCAAAAACTTCTGGTAACTGATAAGACCTACTTTTTTGGTGGATGGTTTCCTGCGAGGGATGAAAAAAAGGTCAGCGGGCTCCTCGATGAAATGGGTTGTTACCACGAGATAACTGACCCTGAGAAAGATGAAGAGGTTCCGGTACTTTTGCTGAACGGAAGCTTATCGACTCCATTTGAGGCAATTACGAAACTATATGCCCTGCCGAGCTCGGGTGCAATCGATGCAACACCATTTTTTGCGCTTTCTTATGCAGTGTTTTTTGGCATGATGCTGGGGGATGCAGCCTACGGAATAATAATGATTGTCATAACCGGATTGATACTTAAAAAATTCAGATTAGAAGGCATGAAATATCAAATGATAAAACTTTTCTTCTACTGCGGAATTTCGACCGCATTTTGGGGAGCGATGTTCGGCGGGTGGTTTGGAGATATTGTTGCCGTGGCCGGGAAAACATTTTTCAACGCGGACGTTTCCATACCGCCAATATGGTTCGATCCCTTGGAGAATCCGATGAAATTGCTCATATTCTGCTTTATTCTCGGTGGAGTCCACCTTTTCATAGGCATGGGATTGAATGCCTGGTTGTCGATAAAGGACGGACGGCCATGGGATGCGATTTTTGATGTCGGCTTTTGGTATGTGCTGCTGATCGGTGCTACACTTTTGTTGGTCGGAGTTGTCCCGGTGGTTGCAAAATGGATGGCAATCCTCGGAGCCCTGGGGATATTGCTGACTGCGGGACGTGCAAAAAAAGGTCTGGGGAGGATAATAGGGGGGCTGGGCAGCCTTTATGGAATAACGGGTTATCTGTCTGATGTGCTGTCCTACTCGAGGTTACTGGCCTTGGGCCTTGCTTCCAGCGTCATAGCCTGCGTGATAAATACCATGGGTTCCTTCGGGGGATCCGGAATAAAAGGGGTATTGCTCATGATAATAGCCTTTGCCATTGGCCATACTTACAACTTTGCAATCAATGGATTAGGATCCTTCGTCCACTCATGCAGACTGCAATATGTAGAATTCTTTGGGAAATTCTACGTAAGCGGAGGAGAAGCTTTCAAACCATTTGGTGAAAATACAAAATATATAGATATTCAAAGGGAGGAAAACTAAATGAACTATTTGTTATTCGAAAACATGCTGTTTAACGGTGTCTTTCTGGCCATGGCAGGGGCCGCAATGGCTGCTCTTGCAGGAGTTGGAAGCGCTATTGGAATTGGCATCGCCGGCCAGGCGGCCGCCGGTGTAATTTCGGAGGATCCGAAAAAGTTTGGGCAGACCCTTATTTTGCAGGCCCTCCCCGGCACACAGGGTATCTATGGATTGTTGATCGCTTTTCTGATCATGAATAAAATCGAGCTTTTGGGCGGAGCGCCTATTGATATCTCCATGGCGCAAGGCGCGTATATCTTCGCCTCATCAGTACCTATAGGGCTGGTCGGAATTTTTTCCGCTATAGCTCAGGGTAAATCCTCCGCGGCCAGCATTATGCTGATTTCAAAAAGGCCTGAGGAACTGGCAAAAGGGATGGTGTATCCCGCCATGGTAGAGACCTATGCGGTATTGGCACTTCTGATTTCATTCCTGATGCTCAACGGCGTCAGCGTTTAGTGAACCGGTATTCTGTCATTCTAAAATGATGGTAATGATGGTAATTTTTGAAGATTACAGGGTACTGAATCAGCGATAAGGACGGAATAACAATGAGTATAGAGAATATAACCGGCAAAATATTGGCGGAGGCGGAAGAACAAAGCAAAAAGGTTCTCGAAGAAGCTGCCGATAAAAGCCGAACGATAATAGACAAAGCGGAACAGCGTGCCACGGCTATACGCGAAACCGCTGCTGAGAAGGCAAAGGAAGACGCCCATCTCGCAAAAAGCAGAAGGATTTCAGTAGCGGAACTTGAGGTCAGGAAAATAAGGCTTGGCGCAAAGCAGGAGTTGATATCCCGTTGTTTTGAAACTGCGTTGGAGCAACTGGCAAACATGGAGGAAGAAGAGTACATTGAACTGCTGGAATCCTCTATTATAGCACTGGATGTGGACGGGGGAGAGCTTGTTCTTAATGAAAAGGATCGGAAAACGATCGGTAACAAGCTTGTAAAGAAAATCAACGATGCGGGAAAAGTCGGCACACTGATTTTAGCCGAGGATACTGTCAATGCAAAAGGAGGCTTTGTTCTACGCAGAGGCTCTATGGAAATAAATTCAACATTGGAAACCATGATAAACAGTATCCGAGAGGCAGCTACCCCGGATGTGGTAAAAGCTCTTTTTGATTGATTCGAGGGAGCTTCCTTTGGAAAGGAGGGAGGACTTTGGGCTTGGACCAGGGAAAAAAAGACTATGTGTTTGCCTCCTCGCGGGTGCGCAGCGTAGAGAAGAATATGCTTTCACGTGAAAAGGCGGAAGCTATGATTGAAAGCAAAACACCCGAAGATGCTCTAAAGATTTTATACGATCTGGGGTATGGCGAAGGTTTGGATGCTATTAAGGCTGAAGAGTTTGGAAGCCTGCTTGCGGAGGAAATTAAAAGGGTCTATTCCTTTATCATAGATATCGCGCCGGATAAAGAGGAGATGTTTCCCTTTCTTTATCCCTATGACTACCACAATCTCAAGGTTTTGATGAAATCGGAATTTTTGGAGACAGATCCGGGGCCGTTTTTGATAGATGTGGGA
>CAYYHH010000002.1:0-911 GCA_964471645.1 uncultured Oscillospiraceae bacterium | reverse complement strand
CCCGTTGCACAATTGGCTGTCATGGTAAGAGAACGCAATTTTGTGGGGCTTACCGATAAGATGCAAAATGCACTGCTGGAAGTGGTGGATACATTTGCCAGAACCGAAGATCCCCAGGTCATAGATTTCATTTTCGATAAGGCATGTTTCGCCGAAATGCTCGATACGGCCAGGAACGGCGGCAACGAGTTCATAATTGATTACGTGAGGTTGCAGATCGATATCATCAATTTGAAATCCTTTGTAAGAATCAGGGAGATGAGGAAAGCATGGGATTTCTTTACCCAAGTATTTATTAACGGGGGAAGGATTCAGGACAAACTCTTCATAGCCGGCTATGACGATCCATATGAGGTGTTCGCCGAAAAGCTGATTCCCTATGGTTTGTCTGTCCCTATGGCTGAGGGAGGAATAATGCTCAGGGAAACCGGTCGCTTTACCGCATTGGAAAGATTGTGTGACAATCGGCTGATAGATTTTGCCAAGGCTGCAAAATATGTTTCATTTGGCGCAGAACCCCTTGCCGCTTACCTTATAGCAAAGGAAACAGAGATTCGCACCGTTCGCATAATAATGACCGGCTTGCTGCAGGGGCTGGCGAAGGAGGCAATGTCGGAGAGGGCGAGGGATACTTATGTATAAAATCGGGGTTATCGGCGATCGCGGCAGCGTATTGGGCTTTAAGGCGGTTGGATTGGACGTGTTTCCGGTTTCGGAAACAAGCGAGGCCAAGGCTATACTTAACAGAATAGCAAAGGAAGAATACGCCATTATTTATATTACTGAAAAGCTCTGCAAGAGCATGGTCGAGGAAATAGAAAAGTACAAGGATATGCGCATTCCGGCTATCATTCCAATTCCGGGAATGGATGGAAGCTACGGAATAGGTATGGCCAACCTGAAAAAATCCG
>CAYYHH010000001.1:0-21903 GCA_964471645.1 uncultured Oscillospiraceae bacterium | reverse complement strand
GAAGTTGCGGTGGATACATCGTCAACTGAGGATAAAACATCCGGTGAGGCGGAAACAGATGTTATTCCCGAAAAAACAGCGGACGAGGGAAAGCATGTAAAAAGAACTTATCAACCAAGTGAAGACAGGCCCGAGGTTGAGGGCATTTTAGATATTGCCGAAGGTGGATTCGGCTTCCTGAGATTTCATAATTTTCTTACCAGCGACCAGGATGTTTATGTCTCGCCATCTCAGATCAGAAGGTTCAATTTAAAAACAGGCGACAAAATAAAAGGTATCTCAAGAAGACCGAATGAAGGAGAAAAGTTCGGTGCTATACTTTATGTTAAAGAAGTTAACGGCGATGAACCCGGAATTGCAATGCGCAGGCCTGATTTTGACGATCTGACACCTGTCTTTCCATTTGAGAGGATTTCTTTGGAGAACGGATCTACAGAACTCTCTATGCGATTGATAGACCTTGTCGCTCCAATCGGGAAAGGCCAAAGGGGCTTGATTGTTGCACCGCCAAAGGCAGGGAAAACTGTGCTGCTGAAAAAAGTAGCATCCAGCATAGAGAAGATGTATCCGGAAATAGAGCTGATCGTGCTTTTAGTAGATGAAAGGCCGGAAGAAGTAACTGACATGCAAAGATCCATCAGCGGCGAGGTTATATATTCTACATTTGACGAAATGCCTTCAAACCACGTAAAAGTTGCCGAAATGGTGCTCGCCAGAGCGCAGAGGCTGGTGGAGCACGGCAAGGATGTCGTTATATTGCTGGACAGCATAACCCGGCTTGCAAGGGCCTACAACCTGGTAATCCCTCCTACAGGCAGAACTCTTTCCGGGGGATTGGATCCCGGAGCCCTTCACAAACCGAAGAAATTTTTCGGGGCGGCACGTAAAATGGAAGAGGGTGGAAGCATTACGATTTTAGCTACCGCACTTATAGAGACGGGAAGCCGGATGGATGATGTGATCTTCGAAGAATTCAAGGGAACGGGCAATATGGAGCTGCACCTGGATCGCAAGCTGTCCGAAAAACGTATTTTCCCGGCGATAAACCTTAATAAATCCGGCACCAGGAGGGAAGACCTGCTTATGAGTCAGGATGAGATGGAAGCCATATGGTATATGAGAAGGGCTCTTGGCAACGCAGGGACGCAGGAAGTTACCGAGACCATAATCGACTACCTGGCCCATACCAGAAAGAACTCGGATTTTATTCAAATAATCAAGAAAACAAGATTGGAATAAATTATGGATCTGGATAAAATATTTATTAAAAATGCTTGTCCTACCAAAATCGGCGGACAGGCTGTGCTTGAAGGCATAATGATGAAAGGGTCGGATCGAACGGCTGTAGTGATAAGAAAACCCAGCGGTGATATGCACATCAAAATATCACCTGTGGCCGAGGCCAATAGATGGAGAAAGATGCCTGCTATCAGGGGCGTCCTCATTTTTGTCGATGCTCTCGTTACTGGGACAAAAACATTATTATATTCGGCCGAGGTTTTGGAAAATGCAGAAGGGGGGGAAGAGTATGAGCCGGATAAGGTGACCTTATGGCTGGAGAAGAAGTTCGGTGAAAAAAAAGCTCTCAACATCATGCTTTATGCTTCCGTCCTATTGGCTATCCTGTTCACGGTTGGTATTTTCATCATTTTGCCTACGTGGATAATTAATGTTTTTTCATTATTGACAAAGAACGAAATCGTATTAAATCTATTAGAAGGGTTTTTGCGTATTATTATGTTCGTTGCATACATTGCTCTGATTTCGCGCATGAAGGATATCCGCACTGTTTTTCAATTTCATGGGGCGGAGCACAACTGCATTCACTGCTACGAAAACGGATTATCTCTGACAGTGGAAAATTGCGCCGAATTTGAAACGCTGCATCCCCGTTGCGGTACCAGCTTTTTAATGTTTGTCATGGTTATCAGCCTGCTGTTGTTCTCTCTCTTAGGCTGGCCTAATCTGCTCTGGAGGATTGCTTCAAGATTATTTCTGATTCCCTTTATTGCCGGGATCTCATATGAGCTGCTGAGATTTGCGGGGAGCGGGGACTCGACTTTTATCAAGATACTGAGCCTGCCGGGGCTTGCGTTGCAAAAGCTTACCACATTGCGTCCTGATGAAAGGCAATTAGAGGTGGCTATTGCCGCTGTTAAAGCTGTTTTGAACACAGACGGTCCTAAAGATTTTGTCGGCACTACGGACATCGATGGCAACTTATACGAGGAAGCGGTCGGAGGGGTGTCGGAAGCATGAACCTACTGCTGAAAGACATTTTAAACATGGCCGAGGTCCGATTTACACAGGAAGGATGCCTTACACCGAGGCTGGATGCGGAGCTTCTTTTCTGTCACATGCTGAACAGGGATAAAACATGGATTTTCCTCCACTATGGCGATGAACTTGATGAGAAAACCTGCGAAGAATATTTTCGCCTGGTTGATATGCGTGCCGGGGGCATGCCTTTGCAATACATTACAGGAAATCAGGAATTCATGGGATTGCCCTTTAATGTGAACGAGAAAGTTTTGATACCCAGACAGGACACGGAAACGTTGGCAGAAAAGGCGTTGGCCTTAGTTAATGAGCGAAAACCGTCTATGAGAGCCTTGCGTATCCTGGATATGTGCTGCGGCAGTGGGGCTATTGCCGTGAGCCTGGCACATCATCTAAAAAAAACCGGCAGAAAGATTTCCGTTACGGCTTCTGATATAAGCGCCGATGCTTTGGCGGTGGCCAAAAGCAATGCCGTTATCAACGGTGTTGGAAAGAACATTGAATTTGTGATGGGGGATCTGTTTGACCCCTTTCCCAGGAACAAAAAAGGGAGGGGGAAAAAACAGTTTGATTTGATTGTCTGCAACCCGCCATACATCCCATCCGGGGTGATCCCTACATTGATGCGGGAAGTAAGGGATCACGAACCGATATCGGCTTTGGACGGAGGTGTGGACGGACTTGATTTTTATATACGCATACTGGGGGATGCCGGGCTTTTTTTATCAAAAGGCGGGATTATGCTGTTAGAGATTGGGCATGATCAGGGTCAGGCACTCAGACTGCTTACGGAAGCCGCAGGAGCTTACATGCCGGCAGAAATAATCAAAGACGATGCCGGAAAGGATCGCCTGGCGCTGATCAGGCCGGCAGACCTACTTTCGAAGTAATACGGTGACGTGATGATATACAAAGTTAAATTGGATATTTTCGAAGGGCCTTTTGATTTGCTTGTCTACCTCATAGAGAATGCGGAGATGAGCATTTATGATATCCGGATAGCGGAAATCACAAATCAGTTCATTGAACACGTAGAGCGCATCAAAAAGATCGATGCGGTGCTGGCTGGAGAATTCATGGTTCTCGCGGCCTCTCTTATAGAGATAAAATCCAAGATGCTTCTTCCCGGAATCAGTGACGACGATGGAATGGAGCTGACAGAAGATCCCAGGAGAGAGCTGGTGGAGAAACTGTTGGAATACAAAAAGTACAAAAAAGCGGCTGCTTTTTTCGAGGAGCGGGAAGAACGCTCTCAAAGAATCTATGTCAAACCTCAAGAGGATTTGACGAACGCAATTTTAGAACCCGATATATATTTAAATTTGGATTTAGGATCATTCGTCAAGGCCTTTCAATTATTTCTTCACAAAAAAAGAAGATTGGAAGAAGTGCACAAGCGTTACAATCTGATACGACTTCAGCAGATGACCGTTGAAAGCCGGATTGAACAGATCAAGCATATCCTGAAAGGGAAAACACGTATCAGATTTAAAGATCTTTTGAACGACGACGGGACCAGGCAAAACATAGTGCTGACATTTCTTTCTATGCTTGAATTGATAAGGCAAAAGTCAATTAAAGTCAGCCAGAACGTAAATTTTGGAGAGATTACATTGACAGTGATCCGACAAGATATAAAGGAACATAAGGGGATATAAGTTGTGGGAAGAAACGAAATGATCAAGTCGGCTTTTGAATCCATGCTATTCGTCTGGGGTGAGCCTTTAGATGTGAAGGTGGCCGCCGACATAATGAATATAGATAAAAAAGAAGCCTATCATCTTTTTATGGAGCTTCAGAACGAATATGACAGACAAGGCAGGGGCATCCGAATTCGTGAAATAGACAAATCTTTTCAGCTTTGCACGTTTGAGGAGAATGATGAATACATACAGAGATTATGCTCGCCGGCGAAAGAAAAACGCCTATCTCAATCAGCCTTGGAGGTATTGGCTATAATTGCGTACAAACAGCCCGTTACCAAGGGGGAAATAGAATCTATCAGGGGCATCAAGTGCGATAGGGTAATAGAAGGTCTCGGCAAGAAAGATCTGATAGAGGAAGTCGGGAGGAGCACGGGTATAGGGAGACCAATATTATATGGTACAACAAAAACCTTTCTGAAAAATTTCGGATTTAAAAATTTGAACGATCTGCCTTTGATGGAAGACATAAGCGATGTTATCCGTGAACCGGATGAAGAGGATTACGATCCGCTTCAGATAACTCTCAATTTGCCAAGCCGGTAATTTCAAAAATATAACGTAAATTATTATTCAATATTCAGAATAACTCCTGCCCGCCGGTCAATCCTAATAGGCAGGAGCTTTTTTATATTTTGAAAGGAAACGGGATGAAGAACAAGAGTTTTATATTATTGATCGGAATTATATTGCTTACAACATTGATTGCATCATTGACAGATACTGTTGCGGTTTTTGCGGAACCGGCAGCAGGAGCTGACGGTACCAAAGCTGAGGCGCCGCAGGTATCGGCCGCCACTGCGGTGGTGATGGAACAAACAACCGGGAAAGTGCTTTATGAGAAAAATGCGAAGCAGCGGGCATATCCGGCAAGCATCACAAAGATAGCAACGGCATTATTGGCTATAGAATCCGGCTCGCTGGACAGAAAGTTCAAAATTCCCGGATCTGCAATAGGTGTGGAGGGTTCTTCTATATATCTGGCGGCAGGGGAAAGACTGTCTCTCAGGGATCTGGTTTATGGCCTGATGCTCAGGTCGGGAAATGATGCCGCTTTGGCAATATCATGCCTGGTTGACAGATCAACAGAAGAATTTGTTGCAAAAATGAACCTGCGCACTCAGGAAATAGGTGCTGTGGACACCCATTTTATAAATCCAAACGGGTTGTATGATGATAATCATTACACTACGGCATATGATATGGCCATTATTGCCAGAGAGGCCATGAAAAATCCGGAGTTCAGAACAATAGTCGGGGCCAGATCCTGGGTAGCAGACAGGGGAGAGGGGAAGTTCAACCATTTTTATAATAAAAATAAAGTCATATTCGACTATCCGGGCGGAACAGGAGTAAAGATCGGATATACAATCAGATCGGGCAGAACGTTGGTGGCCTCGGCCGAACGGGACGGCATGGAACTTATTTGTGTCGTTATGAATGCTCCGGATTGGTTCAATGACAGTTATAAACTTATGGATTATGTTTTTGATAATTTCGGAATGAACGTTATCATCTCTGCTCAAAGCAAAATAAAAGCTGTACCGGTCAGAGAGGGGGACAAAGACCATGTTTTCGTCGGGCCGAAAAATCAAATTGTGCTGCCCGTATTAAAAGGCGAAGATCTAAAGCTTGAGTTGGTATATAGACTGCCCGTATTTACACATCCATTTATCCGTCGCTGGCAAGAAGCAGGCAGCATAGAACTTTATCATGACGGAGAATTATTGTGCTCTCATCCTTTATATTATCTTGAAGACATCGAATACCGTCACTCATCTAACTTTCCGCGCATATTTTTATAGTAATTGAAAGAAAGCACTTTGCTTGCATTTTGTAATTTTTGACGAATGCTTCAGCAACTGAAAGAAGGTGTAAGCCGTGAGCAATCACAGCCTTGATTGTATAGACGCAGGGAGCGAAAACTGTCCCTGCTATTTGGCATTAACAGGAGATTGTCTCGTGTGCAGCCGCTTGCAGGGAAGTGAAACCTGCGACTGCAATTGGAAAGGAGTATGTGTATATAATGAATTTATTCAAGGAAATAAAAGAGTAAACAATCCGAGGACTGATTTTGAAGCAGAGATATTATATAAAAAAAACTATTTAGATGATTTAATAGTTTTTGGTCTGAAGGTTGGGAAGGGCTTTGCAATCAAGGCAAGCCGTCCGGGCTCTTTTGTTTTTTTGCGTGAAGAGGATAATAAATCGTATTATTCCACCCCGATTTGTGTAATGAAAACCGATATCGATGCGGGAACCATCGCTGTAGCGATAAAGATAATTTCCGCCAAAACGAAAACCCTTGAGAAGGCAGAGGATAAACTGATGATCAGAGGTATTTATCGCAGCGGTATTCTTGGAATAGATTCTGTTTTGTCAAGACAGCTGAAGAAAAAGAAGGTTGTCATAATAGCAAAGGGAATAGGGCTGGCGCCGGCTATTCTTGCCGCCGATTATCTCTGGAGGGAAAATCGCGTCGATCTGATTATCGACAGAGAAAAAATAAGCGAGGATCTGATCAGCGATTACTTAGGCGATGGTGAAGGAATCATCCGTTTTATGAGCCTGAATGAGGAAAATAATCGCCGTGATCTGGAAACGATCTTGTCCAAAGAACGGTACAACATGGTCATAGTCTTGACTTCTGACTATTTCGCAGATCAAATAAGCACCATTGTGAGGGAATGCTTACCCGGTGCTGATTTAGCCACAAGCAATAACTTCCATATATGTTGTGGTGAGGGGGTGTGCGGATCGTGCACTGCTGTCGGATCAGACGGGGAGTCGATTAAAATGTGCAAATGCAATGTAAAAGTATAATATAGACTGATTTATTGATCGTCAGGAGTTGAGTATATGCTGATCAATACAGAATACAATCGTAATAAGGCTATTCAATATGCAGAAAGATGGGCTTTCAGCCGCAACCCTAGATATTTGGACTTTGAGAAGCTTGGAGGCGACTGCACCAACTATGCATCTCAATGCATTTATGCAGGCTGCGGTGTTATGAATTATACGCCCACTTTCGGCTGGTATTACAATTCCGCCAATAGCAGGGCCCCTGCCTGGACAGGGGTACAATATTTATACAATTTTCTCGTAAACAATAAAAAGGAAGGTCCTTATGCCATTATAACATCCTCCTTTGAAGTGGCCATCGGTGATATCGTACAATTAGGCCATGCCAATGGGCATTTCTATCATTCACCCATTGTGTGCGGCATCATCGATGGCCGTATTTTTGTGGCTGCCCATAGCGACGATTCGTGGATGCGGCCATTGGATTCCTACGAATTTGACAGGACCAGGTATCTTCACATACTTGGAGCCAGAAAGTACGTCACATAAAAAACATTTGACAACAGGAATCAGCCGTGGTAATATCTCGTACTGAAGAGTAAAAGTATACAGTTACTAAAGGAGAAAAATTGATATTCATTGAACAAGAATTTGATAGGCTGGCAAAGGGAATCGTAGTACAAGAACCCTTCTACGATTTCCATCTCGCATATTTTATTCTCCAATTAAAACCATTGAAGCCTTCCGTTTGGAAGGCTTTTTGTTAGCGTCGGGACTTGAAAGGAGTGGCTTGATTGTGTTAAAAGGAAGAAATTTTTTAGAACCGGGTGATTTTACCAAGGCAGAAATAGAAGAGATACTAAAATTAGCAGGCTTGATCATGGAGGATCCGGCAGCTTATGCTCACGTTTGTGACGGGCGTCTTTTGGCCACGCTGTTTTATGAACCCAGTACAAGGACAAGGTTGTCTTTTGAGGCGGCTATGCTCCGGCTTGGAGGACAAGTCATAGGCTTTTCTGAAGCGGGATCAAGTTCAACGGCGAAAGGAGAAAGCATAGCTGATACTGTCAGGACGGTAGCCTGCTACGCCGATATTGCTGCCATGAGACATCCTAAAGAGGGGGCCCCGAGAGTGGGGGCTTTTGCGGCGGACATTCCGCTGATCAATGCAGGTGACGGGGGTCATCAGCATCCGACACAGACGCTGACCGATCTGTTGACGATTTTACGTACCAAGAACAGCTTTAACAACATAACGGTTGGCTTTTGCGGCGATTTGAAATTTGGCCGGACGGTACATTCTCTTATAAAGGCCCTGACGGTATATGACAACGTCAGGTTTGTATTGATCTCACCCGAGGAGCTGATCATTCCGGATTTTATACGAAAAGAAGTACTCAGGAAAAACAATATCGAATTTGAAGAGGTCAGGCGATTAGAAGAAGCTATCGGACAATTGGACATACTTTATATGACCAGAGTCCAAAAAGAAAGATTTTTTAACGAGGAGGATTATGTAAGACTGAAGGACAGTTATATTTTGAACCAGGAAAAAATGCAGCTGGCAAAGGACGACATGATAGTGCTCCACCCTCTTCCCAGGGTAAACGAAATATCGCCGGAAGTGGACAATGATCCAAGGGCTATGTATTTCAAACAGGCCAGATATGGGATGTATGTGCGGATGGCTTTGATAATGAAGCTGCTCGGCATCGATAAAACCACTGATGAAAGGATGGTGATTTAAATGTTGGTAATACAGAGCATTGATAACGGCATAGTCATCGATCACATCACTGCGGGCATGGGGGCCAAAATCCTGAACTATCTGGACATAGATACGTCGAAATATACGGTGGCTTTCATAATGAATGCCGAAAGCAAGAAGCACGGGCGCAAAGATGTTATCAAAATCAAAGATGTGGTCGATATAGATTTGGCTGACCTGGGATTGATAGACCCCGATGCAACGGTAAATATTATTGAGGACCATAAGGTCGTGCGCAAGATAAAGCTGGAGATTCCCGAGAAGGTAGTCAATATCATCCGCTGTAAAAATCCCAGATGCGTTACCTCCGTCGAGCCCAATGCGCCGCATATTTTTCATCTCACTGATGCGGAAAGCAGGGAGTATCGCTGCGAGTACTGTGATGATATAGTGAGTATGAAGGAGGACTGGAAGCATGAGGTATTGCATAAAGAATGGGCTGGTAATAAGCCCCGCGAATAATATTGAGCGAAAGATGGACATCCTCGTTGAGGGCGGACTTATAATAGAAATGGGCGAAGCGGGGAGCATATGCCACGATGATTGTAATTCCATTGATGCCGGAGGCAAGTGGGTAGTTCCCGGACTTATAGATCTTCATGTCCATTTCAGAGATCCCGGCCAGACTTACAAGGAAGATGTATTGACAGGATGCAAAGCCGCTGCCGCCGGAGGATTTACGACGGTTTGCTGCATGCCGAATACCGATCCTGTAATAGACAACAGCGAAACAATTCTTTATCTCGACAGAAAAGGTAGGAATGCATGCGGGATTAATTTGCTGGCAGTGTCATCAATAACAAAGGGTCTGGTGGGGAACTTCCTCAGCAATTTTAAGGAGGTTGCGTTTCTTGATACCCGTTGCAAGGAATTGACAGGCAGAGGTGTGGCCGCTGTCAGCGATGACGGAAAGACTGTGGAGAAGACGGAGCTGATGCTGGAAGCTATGAAAATAGCAGCGGAGCTGGGCATTCCCGTATTCTCGCATACAGAGGAAACAGCTTTGGCAGGAGGGGCGATGAATATGGGGCCTAGAGCGGAGTCACTCGGAATTGCAGGTATTCCGGCAGAGGCAGAAGAGTTGATAGTAGCCAGAGATATGTTGTTGTCAAAGCACACCGGGTGCAATTTGCATCTTTGTCATATAAGTACAAAGGGAAGCGTGGATTTGATCAGGCTGGGAAAATCCCAAGGGATAAAACTTTCGGCGGAAACCGCCCCGCATTATTTCACCCTTACAGAAGATGCTGTAGAGTCAGATAACGGTTTGACAAAAATGAATCCTCCGCTTCGCGGCGCGGAAGACCGCAAGGCCGTGACAGAGGCTCTGAGGGATGGAACGATCGATGCAATAGCAACCGATCATGCACCCCATGCAAAAGAAGAAAAAGAGACCGGCTTTGAGCAGGCTACGTTTGGTATAGTTGGGCTTGAAACAGCATTTGCTCTGGGATATACCGAACTGGTGAGAAAAGATGTATTGACGCCATTCGGATTGATAGAGAGAATGTCCGTCGGCCCCGCAAAAATCTTGGGGATGGACAGGGGGATGATTGCGCCGGGCAAAGCAGCAGATTTGGCTATTATAGATGTGCTGGAGGAATACGCCATCGATCCTTCCGCATTCTTTACCAAGGGCAGGAATACGCCCTTCGCCGGAAGAAAGGTGTACGGACGGGTAATGACAACAATAGTCGGGGGAGAGGTGATTTATAATGATGGACGCTTTAATTGAAAAAATTCATAAGACAGGAAATCCTACGGTAGTCGGCCTTGATCCGACAATCGGGATGATACCGCCATATATAAAGAGAGAGATGTTTGAAAGCTTCGGCAGGACGCCGGAAGCTGTTGGTGCTATGTTCACGGAATTCAACAAGGCTGTCATCGACGCTGTCGCCGATCTTGTCCCTGCGGTGAAGCCGCAAATTGCCATGTATGAAAGCTATGGTATTCCGGGATTGGAATCTTATATAGAAACCATCGACTATGCAAAAGAAAAGGGTCTGATCGTTATAGGGGACATCAAAAGAGGAGACATAGCATCCACGGCCGGTGCTTATGCGGCCCATATCGGCGGTGTGGAAATCGAAGGAGTGAATTTCGATTGTTGGAGAGAAGACGCCATAACTGTAAACCCATATTTTGGGACTGACGGAATCACTCCCTTTATCGAAAAATGTAAAATCGCCGACAGGGGTATTTTCATACTGATAAGGACCAGCAACACGAGCAGCTACGAATTGCAAGAACTAAAAATAGATGACCGCCCTCTCTATCGCCATGTAGCCGATTTAGTGAGTTTGTGGGGGCGGGATACTGTCGGGAGATACGGTTATAGCCTTGTTGGTGCCGTGGTTGGCGCCACACACAGAGAACAGGGAATTTCACTGCGGGAACAGCTTCCCGATACGTTTTTTCTTGTGCCCGGTTATGGGGCGCAAGGCGGAACCGGCGCGGATTTAAAAGGGTATTTTGATAAAGACGGCCGAGGTGTAATAGTGAATTCATCGCGTGGAATCATCGCGGCATACAGTAAGGACAAGGAAATGGCAAACGATCCGAATTTAGGTAAGGAGTTTGCAGGAGCCTCAAGGAAAGCCGTTTTGACTATGCGCAACGATTTGCAGCAGGCGATGGAAGGTTGATTTGTCGAAGGGATTACAGAATTAGCATTATGGACAAAAAAAATAGCAACAAAAGGACATTTTATACGGAGATAAAGGAAAATGCAGAGATCTCGGCCGGTATTTTTTCTATGAATTTGGCATATCCGGAGGATTTAACCTCAGAAATCATACCCGGTCAATTTATAAATCTTTATCTGAACAGGCATGATCTTCTACTTCCCAGACCTATCAGTATATGCAGGGCCGGACGCGATCGCATAAGGGTCGTTTATGGTGTCGTGGGACAGGGCACAAAGGAGTTGTCTGTATATTCGGCGGGAACTCATATACGGGTATCCACACCCCTTGGGAATGGATATGACCTGTCGGAGCACAGATTTGGTGGAAATCGGGGTCCGGCGGCAAGCAACCCGATAGGTAAACCCTCTTCGGCCGCAAGCAACCGGGCAAATACGAAATCCGCATTGCTGGTCGGGGGAGGAATTGGAATCCCACCCCTTTTAGAGCTGGCCCATCGACTGAACGAAATAAATGTATCAGTCACCGCAGTGCTGGGGTACAGGGATGAACCGTTCCTGCATGAAGACTTCTATGAGGCGGGAGCCAGGGTTTATATAGCTACAGACGGCGGAAAAGCAGGTTTTAAAGGAAGCGTGCTGGATCTGCTAAGGAGTTGGGGATCGACCGATATGATGGGAGATTACAAAGCGGTTCCATGCTTTGCCTGCGGTCCAACGCCCATGCTGAAGGCCTTGACGGAATTTTGCCGTGAAAAAGGGACGGATCTTCAGGTTTCCCTTGAAGAAAGAATGGGTTGCGGGTTTGGGGCATGTGTAGGGTGCGTATGCAAGGTTCACAGTTCAGGCGGTATCGTGCAAAAAAAGGTATGTAAGGACGGTCCCGTATTTTCGGGGGAAGAGGTGATTTGGAATGGCTGATATGATGACAAATATTGCCGGTGTCCGGTGGAAGAATCCCATAACAGTCTGTTCCGGTACTTTTTCAGTTGCCGATTCGGGGGATTTCTACGATATAAATAGGCTTGGGGCAATTGTTACCAAAGGGGTTTCCTATGAACCATGGCCGGGTAACCCGACGCCAAGAATTGCGGAAACTTATGGGGGAATGCTAAATTCCGTAGGGCTTCAAAACCCGGGCATAGATTGGTTTTGCAGAGAGGAACTGCCGTTGCTGCGGCAATACGATAATCCCATTATCGTCAATGTTGCCGGGAAAACTGTCGAAGAATATCGGCGTGTTGTGGAAAGGTTGGATGCGGAAGATGTGGACATGTTGGAAATAAACATTTCATGTCCAAATATTAAAGAGGGCGGAATGAGCTTCGGCGCAAATCCTGATGCTGCGGCAGCGCTTACAAAGGCGCTCCGGGGCGCTACGGAAAAACCCCTGGTAATCAAGCTTTCACCAAATGTGACAGACATAACGGAAATAGCCGCGGCAGTGGAAGCCGAGGGGGCAGATGCTCTTTCCCTGATCAATACCCTGCTGGGGATGCGCATCGATATAAAAAGTAAAAGGCCGATTTTGGCCATGGGTATGGGAGGGCTGTCCGGCCCTGCCATAAAGCCTGTTGCGGTGCGCATGATATATCAGGTGCGCAGGGCAGTAAAGCTGCCTATTATAGGTATGGGCGGCGTTATGACGGGAGAAGATGCGGCGGAGTTGATGTTGGCAGGAGCCGACGCCGTTGCCGTGGGCACAGCCGCCCTTGCAGATCCCACTGCTCCCCTTCGCGTAATTGAAGAGCTGGAGCAATACATGGACGAACAAGGCATGACCTCAGTCCGTGATTTTGGCATTTTCCAAGGCGCAAAAGCTTAAAGAGGATTATAATTATGGACAAAAAAAGATTTATAGAGTTTTTAATAAATTCGCAAGTGCTGACTTTCGGGGATTTCGTAACCAAGAGCGGGCGACAGACCCCATATTTTATCAATACCGGCAAATTTAAAACCGGGCAGCAACTTTCTGAATTGGGTAGTTTTTATGCTCATTGCATTGTAGAAAACATAGGAAAGGGTCTCATACCCACAAATGTGAATGTACTTTTCGGTCCCGCCTACAAAGGGATCCCTCTTTCAGTGGCCACATCTATTGCGCTGGCCCGTGAACACGGGCGGAATTTGAATTATTGCTTTAACAGAAAAGAGGCAAAAGATCACGGGGAAGGAGGAAGCATCGTAGGGCACAAACTTGCGGACGGGGATAAGGTTTTGATCATTGAAGATGTGATTACTGCCGGAACTGCCGTCAGGGATAGTATTCCACTGCTCAAATCTGCCGCCGATGTTGAAATCTGCGGGCTGATCATTTCTGTAGACAGGATGGAAAAAGGGCAAGGGGATATTTCCGCCGTTCAGGAAATTTATAAAGATTTCGGCATACCTACATTTCCTATCGTAAACATCAAAGAAATAATAGAGACTCTTCATAGCGGCGTCCCCGGATCAATTGATGGGGATAAGGACGGCATTACCGCGGCCATGGAGGATTATATGCAGCGATACTGCGTTCTTCTTTGATATACCTTTTTTAACCCGTGTTTAATGCTTTCGCCCGATTGATGCTAAAAAGAGGATATAAGACAGCGTGCCCTGGGGACGACCGGAAAATGGTTGACCCACAGGGCTTTAAAGCTTGTCAGCAACATTTTAATCCATCGATAGAGATCTTCTCCATAAAAAGCAACTTTTCCAGGTCCAGTGTAACAACTTCTTTTTCGGCTTCAATGCCTTTCTGTACGTAAATGTTATTACCATCTACTTCGTAAGTATCGATATCATATCCTTTTGGTTTACCACCGAATTTTGCTGAAACTTCAGCATATGATCCGGATCAACAGCTTCGGATCTTTGTCAGCAAAGTAATGTCGGTAAGGTTTTTAGATTTCATATGCTCCTTTAACTGACCCGTTAACATAAACTTCATACTTTTCACCTCCTTGTTGTTGGGTTACCGTTCATAGCGTTGTCGGGATTCTGCGACCCATCCGGGCCTGCCTTCATCTGTAACACCAAAGAAAAAACGGTAATAACAATTCTCACATTGTATTTAATGAATGTTTGGCAGATAATATTCTTATACCCGCCATATTTGTAAATATTCAAACTATTTCGGAGGGCATTTCATTGAGGAATCCCAAATCAAAAAATAAAGGTGAAAATTCGAAGCAAGCGTGCAAGAAGGAAGCCGAATCGAAAGAAGCACGACTGGTCCATCCTGTTCCCCCGTTATTCGATAGCAGGTCACGCATTTTAATATTGGGTTCATTCCCCTCTCCAAAATCCAGGGAAGGTAAATTCTTTTATCATCACAGGCAAAATCGGTTCTGGAAGGTGATGTCGGCTTTGACCGATTCCGAATTGCCGGAAACGATCGAGCAAAAGAAGAAGCTGATATTGGACAATCATTTTGCAATATGGGATGTCATTCAGAGCTGCAGAATCACCGGAGCAAGCGATAGCAGCATCAGGGACGTGATCCCGGCTGATCTGAGCGTGGTTTTCAATAATGCACCTATTGAAAAGGTATTTGCCAACGGGGAGAAGGCTTATAATTTATATATGAAATATATTTATCCGAAGATGGGCTTTCCGATAACAAAACTGCCTTCCACAAGCCCGGCAAATGCAACCTGGAACTTGCAAAGATTGATAGAGACCTGGAGCATTTTACTCGAATAAAAAAGTAATCCCCACAGTTCATTGTATCCTCTGAGGGCCCGCCGGAATACACTAACATAGTTTAATAAATGAGGCGGGTGAACATAGCATGTATAAAATTGTAGTTATAGGCGCAGGCTGGTCAGGCTGTGCGGCTGCTCTTGCGGCAAAAAAGGCCGGTGCTGAAGTGACATTGATCGAAAGGACAGATCTGCTCTTAGGCCTTGGCAATGTAGGCGGAATCATGCGGAACAACGGCAGATATACGGGGGCAGAAGAGAATATAGCCTTGGGTGCCGACGAGTTTTTTAACATAACCGACAGTTGTTCCCGGCATGTGAATATAGATTTTCCCGGTCACAACCATGCCAGTTTATATGACGTAATGAAGGTGGAGCCGCGCGTTAAAAAGCTGCTCGCGGAAAAAGGGGTGGATATACGCACCGTAACGCGTGCGGTCGATGTAAAAAAAGATGGTTCGAATTCAATCGATAGCATTGTCCTGGCGGATGATACTGAAATTCAGGGGGACTCTTTCATTGAAACAACGGGTTCAACGGGTCCTATGGGCAACTGCCTTACTTATGGAAATGGGTGCTGTATGTGTATTCTCCGGTGCCCTGCCTTCGGGCCAAGGGTAAGCATAACCCAAAAAGCGGGGAAAATAGATATAATGGGTCAGCGCAAGGATGGAGCCTTCGGGGCTTTCAGCGGATCCGGTAAACTGGAGAAAGGCTCCCTGTCCGAAGAGATTCAACAGGAGCTTAATGACAAAGGTGTTGTGATAATTCCTGTTCCAAAGGAAGAGGTTGTTAAAGAAAAGCTGGATTTAAAGGTCTGCCAACAATATGCTCTGAAGGAGTATGCCGAAAACATAATATTGCTGGATACAGGTTATGCAAAGATAATGACCCCATACGTGCCTTTGGATAAACTCAGACAGATTCCCGGTTTGGAATATGCCAGATACGCAGACCCGTATGCAGGGGGAAAGGGAAATTCCATACGATACCTTTCCGTCGCGGAACGCGATGATGATATGAAAGTAACGGGCATAGACAATCTGTTTTGCGGAGGTGAAAAATCGGGTCTTTTCATCGGGCACACCGAGGCTATCTCCACGGGTACATTGGCGGGCTACAATTGTGCAAGATATTTAAAAGGCATGAGGCCTTTGGTCCTGCCTAATCAAATTGCAATCGGTGATCTGATATCATATGCTAACAGCATGGCGAAAACAAAGGACGGCCTGATGACCAGGTATACACTGGCCGGATCCGTATATTTTCAAAGGATGAAAGAAAAAGGTCTCTATACAACGGACAGCGAGACGGTAAGATACAGGATCAAGAAATACGGATTGGAGGATATATACAAAGAAAAAATATTGTGATATCCTATGTGAGAAAAAGTTTAAGGAGAAACAGATGAGGCTGAATAAATACATTGCATCTGCCGGACTGGCATCCCGAAGGAGAGCGGATGAACTGATAAAAGACAGGAAAGTAAAGATAAACGGCGAGATTCTGGACGAGCCCGGATATATAGTCGAAGCGGGAGATGTGGTAGAGGTAAACGGGAACATCATCGAATCGGCACCAAAAAACGTATACATCATGCTGAACAAGCCTAAAGGATATATAACCAGCGTTATGGATGACAGGGACAGACTTACGGTTACAGATTTGGTAAGCGACCTGGATGTCAGGCTGTTTCCCGTGGGAAGGCTGGATTATAACACCTCCGGTATGCTGCTCATGACTAATGACGGTGAATTTGCCTATCAGATGACGCATCCAAAACACCGGATAGAAAAAACATACCTGGCAAGGGTAGCCGGGGCTATATCGGATCAGCGTCTGGTAAAATTGAGAAGAGGGGTGGACATCGGTGGATTTATTACTTCACCGGCAAAAGTTAAAGTAATAAAGCAAATAGGTAAATCTACCCTGGTTGAAATAATAATCCACGAGGGGAAAAATCGTCAAATCAGAAAGATGTTTGCGTCGGTAGGAAACAAGGTCATCGACTTGCAGCGAGTCGCTATAGGGGATCTGCAGTTAGGGCATTTGAAAGAGGGGCATTATCGGAAACTGACCCGGCAAGAAGTTGAGTATTTAAAAGACCGGTCCCCACAGCTTTAAATAATATGGTAATCATTCGGTATCCGAGGCCGGACACAGGTACTAAACACTGCTGCTGTATTGCTTTGTCTATAAGTAATTTATTGCAATATAGACTCCCAAGGGGGTCACGGCCAGTGAAAGCAGTGTCGATAAGGCGACTATTCTTGAGGCTTCCTCGGCTCCGATGCCGTACTTACCCGTTACCACCGGCACAATCGCTGCCGAAGGCAGTGCGCTGACCATAAAACAAATCTGTTTTGTAAGCGTGGGTATGGGCAAAATAGATACAATCCCGTAAGTAATTGCAACAAATACCGTCAGTCTGGTCAGGCTCACGCCGAAAACCAGCGGATTTCTAAACAGTGAGGCAAAAGAGGAATTATATAGCGTTGCCCCGATATATATCATAGATAAAGGCGTGGCCAGACTGCCCATAATGGAAAAGAGTCCGCCGACAGCCCCGGGTATGTAGGAGTTTAAACCGGCAATTCCTATCAAAAGGCCAATCAAAGCAGCTGAGACGGTCTCATTGAATAATTGTTTCAAAAAGTTTAAGAAACTATTTCCCCCGGTGCCCTCATAGCCTTCGTATATTCTTCTGGCGCGTTTTAAAATATAAATTCCAAAGCTGAAAACCACAATACCCATAGCCAGGTTGTTGGCTATCATGAGAATCAGCCCCTGCTTTCCAAAAAAAGCAAGTATTATAGGAAAGCCCATAAACCCGTTGTTGGAGGTGAGCATAGACAGTTGGATCATGCCCCCTAAATATTCAGGTGCTTTTGTAAGCTTGGCATAGATAAATGCCAAAAGGGCATAAAGGAAGAAAAATCCGATCGACAGGGCTGCCATGACCAAAAAGTCGACCAGAACCACGCCCTTCACCTCAGTTTCAATCATGCTGGAAAGCAAAAGGGACGGCAGAGCGATGTGAACCAAAATATTGCCAAGTCCATCATTTTTTGAATCGTCCAGCCAGCCCAGCTTTCTGCTGAAATATCCCACTGCCATCAGACCAAAAAGTATAAAAAAAGGTGTAAACATAATGTGCTCCTAATCCAAGGCCCATAAAACCTTTATTGTATGGACTTAAAAATTCTATCCCTAAAGGATAACCATGTCAAGAATGAGAATGGATTCTCCGGCTCCGCCTGTTTTGAACCGTCAAAGAAAGTTTCATAATATCAATATGAGGACGGTCCCAATAATAAAAGGACCGCCCCCATCGTATAACCGGAATTTTATTTCCGGGTCGGGAAAATCAAAAATTCTTACCTATTTTCTTTTAGAGGCCTTGGGCATCACGCAGATACCTTCAGCTTTGCAAACCAGGACGGGTTCTTCCAGAAAATCGGCTGCCGAGGGACTTACGTCAGCCCTCGAGGTAATAACCTTATGAGCTGTAAATCTCATCTTTCTTGAAGTATTGCCAACCTCGTAAATTTCACCGTAAACTTCGATGTAATCTCCTGCGTATACGGGGGCCAGGAATTCCACGTCGGTGTATTTCAGAAACAAGCCCTCATCTCCGTCGCCCTTGATCAGGAGTTCTGTTGCCGCATCCCCGAAAAGATGAACCATGTGAGCCCCATCTACTAAATTGCCGCCGTAATGAACGTCTTTATAAGACATTCTGACTCTCAGTGTCGATGTAATTTTTTCCACTTTTATCCTCCTTGTAATCCCGTCATCCAACATATGCTTAGTTTGGCTGCGGGCATGTCTTTGAAATCTGCCTATCACCAAAATTATAGATTCCTTACGATAGACATCTAACCTATTTTATCCTATATCTATTGCAATATCCATACCAGTGGGTTATGCTTGTTTTGGCGACGAGTGAACCGTATTCGCATCACCAATTTTCGCCGGGAGGTAAAATATGTTCGATCAGTTCGGATTAAATCGGGTCCTTGAGCCCAAACATGTACTTTCGACCTCTGCGTGGAAGGTTGACAACAACAGAGGAATCTATCCAAACGAAATCAGAATTTCGCTAAGGAAGTTACATATTGAAAACACAAGCTTTAAACAGATTTGCATCGAAGCGGATAATCATCCGCAAAAGATTAAAGACATGATAATGGATATAGTTATAAGGCGGGGAAAACTGCACAACCCTGTGACCGACACGGGGGGCGTCGTCTATGGCGTCGTAGAAGAAATCGGAAACGAATATGTTAACAAAAAAGGGCTGAAGGTAGGAGACGAGGTTATCTGCAACGCGTCTGCGGCGGCAATTCCCCTATATATAAGCCGTATAAGCAAGATCGATATGGCATTTTCACAGGTAGATGCCGAAGGCTATGCTATATTATTCAACGACTTTCCCGTTGTCAAACCACCCGAAGGCATACCGGTCAACCTTTTGCTCTATGCATATGATGAATCAGGGACCCTTTATGCGGTAAGCAAGGAGGCCAGGGGGAAAAACCGATTCCTTATAGTCGGGAACAAGCTTCTTACGAATCTGATCTTCGGCAGTGCTGTGCGCAAGGCCACCGGTCCCGATGCCCAGATAATTTGCCTGTTGGATAAGAAATCGGACATAATGTTCAAGGGCAAATCGGCTGATGATCTGCTTAACTCCATATTTACGGAGATCCATTATGTGAACATCCTGAGGCCTATGGAATGTTTGAAGAGGCTCAATGCCGAGGGGCTTTATGATATGAGCATCAACTGTGCCGACATCCCCGGTGCGGAAACGGTCAATATATTGGCCACGCGCTACGGCGGTACCGTTTTCTTTGCAAATCTTATAAACAATTACAATATTGCCGTTTACATAACAGAGTCCATATCCCGTCAGCTTAATCTGCGCTGTGCCGAGGGGTATCTGGAGGCCTATGATGAGTTTGATATTAATTTAATAAGAGACCTGGCGGTATCCCTGGAAGGGGTAACTGTAATACAACAGAAAGTTGAAGATGATGCCGATTATCCTCTCGGTCGTTCCGGCGGATTTGAAATTTCTCAGTACAGGAGAAGCCTGGTAGACGATTTCATCTGTGAAAGCAGGGCTATGACCATGGTCCTGGATGAAACGTTGAGCGTGGCCAAGTATGATTGTAACGTCTTGATAACAGGGGACACGGGAGTCGGTAAAGAAAAGATTGCTTCCATCATTCAAAAGAACAGCAGCAGGAAAATGCAGCCATTTGTGAAAATCAACTGTGCTTCCATTTCTAAAAACTTGATTGAGGCCGAGCTTTTCGGATACGAGAGAGGATCCTTCACCGGAGCCAACCCTTCCGGCAAAAAAGGTTATTTCGAATTGGCGGATAACGGGACTATTTTTCTCGATGAAGTGGGGGAACTCCCCCTCGATGTGCAAGCGAAGCTCTTGCGCGTAATCCAGGATGGAGAGTTCTATCGTGTAGGCGGTTCCAGGACGGTAAAGACTAATGTAAGAATCATATCGGCTACCAACCGGAATCTTGAAGATGCTATTGAAACGAAGCGGTTCCGGAGAGATTTATATTACAGGTTGAATGTGTTTCCCATACGTGTGCCCGCCTTGTCGGAGAGAAGAGCGGAAATCCCCGCTCTTGTGGGATATTTCGTAAAAAAGTACAATAATAAATTTGGAATTGCCCGCTTTATAGCCGAAGATGCGGTGGAATACCTGAAAGAATGCGAGTGGCCGGGGAATATCAGAGAACTTGAAAATATGATCCAAAGATTGCTGATCTCGGTAAAAGGTGAAACGGTCATGATCTACGATGTAATGAAAGAATTTCATCAGGATATATTCGAAAACTCAGGGCCGGATGATGAGGCTCCCGCCAACCAGGATGTTGAAGGGAAATGGCTTTCGCTGGATGTGATGGTGGAAAATTTCGAAAAAAACATAATTAAAAACGCATATGAAAAGTATGGGTCGTCCCGGAAAGCTGCTAAAGCAATAGGAATAAGTCAAACGCAATTGATACGAAAGAAAAATAAATATCAGATCTGAACATAATGCGGTTCAGGTATTATGGTCGAGTGAACCAATTATGCATCAGATGTGCGTCAAGGTATGGCGGATGCCGGGGTTTAAGGCAGGGGTTTTAGTCGTTTTGGCGGTCTATGGCATATAATATCACATTTATTAAAGGTGGCATAAAAATTGCTCTTTGTTATAACAGTAAGTTGAGTGGACAGCTTACGGACAGCGGCTAGCTGTATAAACCCTTTCCAATAAGAAAACAATATAAAAATCAAAACTATTTAGGAGGAACCGAAATGAAAAAAGGATGCCCTTATGGAACACACAGAGTCATCGAGCCCAAAGGCGTGCTGCCACAGCCGGCGGAGAAAATCGACAACACCATGGAGATTTACGACAATGAAATTTTGATCGACGTGCAGACGCTCAATATCGACTCGGCCAGTTTCACTCAGATCCAGGATCAGGCAAACGGAGATATTGAAGAAATTAAAAAAATTATGAAAGGCCTGGTTGAAAAGCAAGGCAAGCATAAAAACCCGGTTACCGGATCCGGCGGAATGCTTATAGGAACCGTAAAAGAGATAGGGCCTGCTCTGGAAGGAAAGACCGATTTGAAAGTAGGGGACAAACTTGCAACTTTAGTTTCCCTTTCACTTACTCCTCTTGTAATTGATGAAATCCTTGAGGTGAGACCGGATGTTGATCAGGTCGATATCAAGGGTCAGGCCATTCTATTCGAAAGCGGTATCTATGCAGTCCTGCCTGATGATATGCCGGAAAACCTCGCGCTGTCGGTTCTTGATGTGGCAGGAGCCCCCGCCCAGACAGCCAAGCTGGTAAAACCCGGCGATACTGTCGTTGTCATAGGCGGCGGCGGCAAATCCGGACTTCTCTGTCTATATGAAGCAAAGAAGAGAGCAGGCGTAACAGGCAAGGTCATCTGCATCGGAGGAAGCGACAAGAGCACAAAC